>JAKPKF010000252.1 GCA_029553845.1 bacterium
TATATCAAACACCATCACAAGGAAGTCAGGTTCTAGTAGAAACAATCCAACGAATTACAACAGAAGAAGCTTTAGCACAAGCACAAGACTTTGCTATTGTTAGAGATACAAACATTCCAATTAGAGCAGTAGAAAAGATTACAGAAAATCCAAGAGCATTCGGTAAATACTACAAAGGAACTATTGATTTCATCTATAATCCAGACATAACTACAATACCTCACGAGGTAGGACATTATTGGTTTGAAGCCATGCTAACAAAAGACCAGCAAACAGAAGTATTAAGAGAATATAAGGAATGGTTCATAAAAAACAAACCTAATAAAGCTAGACCTAATACAAGAAATGGTTGGGAAGAAGCTATGGTTCAGGACATGGCAGAATACTACTCTAAGAAATACACTAAAAAGAAAGGAAAGATTGAAAGGTTCTGGGATTGGTTAATATATCAAATCAAGAGAGTGTTAAACAAGAATGATTTTATAGCAAGGTTTACTTACGATGTAAGAACTAAATCCATTGATAGGAATGTAAGCAAAAGAAAATTAGCTGATAGCTTAAATCAAACTGGAGCAATCAGGACAAGTGGTGGAATTATTATCCCAGAAGAAACAAAAGAACAAGCATTCAGAAGAAAGATACAAGATATAAACACAAGACTTGATACAACAGTAAGAACACTAAGGGAGGGTGGAGTTGTTATTCCAGAATCACAAGACATATTTCTTGCTAAAACATTGCTTCCAAGAAGAATCGGTGGAGCTACTGAAAAGTTTGCTAATGAAGTAATGAATCCACTTATCAACGCTATGGCTAAAGATGGTATAGATCTTGATAATCTTAATCTTTACTTACACGCAATGCACGCACCTGAAAGAAATAGAAAAATGAATGAGCTAAGAAAAGCTGAAAATGATAAAAGAAATCGCCAGAGAGTAAATCCAAAACCATATTTCCCAGTTGATGGACTATCAGGAATGACTAATGCAGAAGCTAGAAGCGTTATAAATACATTCAAGGAAATGGGAATCGCAAGTAAACTAGAAAAATATAGAATTAGTTTACAGAAAATATCAAAGGCAACACTATTATTCCAATTAAAAGAGGGATTATTATCTCAAAAAGAATATGATGCGATAAGGGGTTCTTATAAAAATTATGTTCCACTAAGCAGAGATATTGAAGATAATGCTAAGGGTTGGGGAACTGGAAAGGGTGTTAACATTAAAGGAAAAGAAATCAAAAGAGCAAGGGGTAGCCAAGACTTGCCAGTACTTCCAATAGTTTCACAAATCTTTAACAGAATGAATACTGCTATTATTAGAGCAGAAAAGAATAGAGTTGCATTATCTGTAGCAAGACTAATCAAAGCTAATCCAAAAATTAAAACTAAGACAGGAAAAGAATTATGGACAATTAAAAGTGAGAAATATATTCCAAGATATGACTCTTTCGGTGAGGTTGAATATGTTGAACCACTAGGAGCAAGATCTCAAAAGCCAAACGAGATTGCTTTCAAGTATAAGGGAAAACAAAAATACCTTGTTATCAATGACCCACTACTTGTTAGAGCTTTAACAGAAGAAGGTAAATCAAAACCTATTCCATATCTAACAAGATATACTTCACTACTATCACGACTTGCTACTCAATATAATCCAGAGTTTATTATAAGAAACTTCTCAAGAGATATATCAGAATCTTTAGTTAATGTTATCGGTATTGCAGAGAATTATCTAACAAAAGAACAAACTAAGGGACTCAAGTCTGACATACTGAAAAGTATTCCTAAGTTATTCGGTGCAATATATGGATATAAATCAAGAAAAGAATCTCATGGAGCTAAAGAACTAATAGATGAGTTTATTAAAAATGGTGGAGAAGTTGGATACTTCTGGCTTGAAGATGAAAAAACATTAGACCAGAGATTTAAAAGACAATGGAGAAAATCTGCACCTAAAGGATTTTCTGATAAAATGAAAAATAAGATGTCTGATTTTATGGACTTTGTTGGAAATGTAAACTCAACGGTAGAATTAGTAACAAGGGTTTCTGTTTATAAGGCATTAAGAGAAAGAGGAATGTCAGCAAAACAATCTGCTCAAATAGCAGGAGATATTACAGTTGACTTTAATAAGAAAGGAGAATGGGGTGCTTTAATATCATCAATGTATATGTTCTTTAATACTTCAGTTCAAGGTGCTGCAAGAGTATCTAGGTCAATAAAGTCATCAAAGAAAGTTAGAGTTATGACTGCAGCGTTATTCATAGGAGGATTCTTAAATGGAATCATATCTCAATTATGGGGCGATGGAGATGATGAAGATTATGATCAGTTTATTCCTGA
>JAKPKF010000138.1 GCA_029553845.1 bacterium
TAAAACGACTCCGAGAATTACTCCCAGAGCCGTTATCACAGATGCGATAGTTATGATTTGTTCAGCCATAGCTATTTCTCCTCTTTTCCTTCATCATCTTCTTCCTTCTTAGGTTCTTCTGGCTTTTTTACCTGACCTAAAATAGATGAAAGATCAATAATGATCTCACCTTCAAGTTCTAAGTATTTAGGCATAAGTGACCTCCTTATTGTAATGAGACATTAAGTGCACCAGCTCTGAATATAGGAATATATCCAGAAGGTACAGAAATTGAAGTACTTAATGCTCCCCACATAACTGGTGTTGTTGCTGTTTTAGAAGTGAAAATTCCAAAGTGAGTAATTGTACCCCAAGTTGAAGTTGCTTCTGGGAAGAAAATAATATTTGAAGAATTGGAAATAGTACCTTCGGTTGCTGCATCCATTAGCATTGTATTTGACTGGTTATAGTTTCCAATTAGAACCTTTGAGTATCCAGTTTCTGATGCAGGCTCAGTAAAATTGTTCCCGTTTGCCTCTGGAGTAGTTGTAGATAAACCAATATAGCAAGTTGATGCTAATGAGGCATACTGACTTCTTCCAAAGAATGCATTTAAAATGCTGTTTGCTGTGTTTTGTGTAATCATGATTTTATCCTCCTAAATTTCATATTTTATTAATCGTGATGTTGTCGTGCTTGTAGTGTTTGTGAATTGATAGTCAAAGACTGGACTTAGTAGATTGCAATTAGAACTATAACCTGAATAAATCTTATTTCTTGATAAGTACTCATTACTGCCGTTAGGTCCATACATATTAGTTCCAAAGTATGTAGTTGATGAGGATGAACCTAACTTTGAAGATAAACAAATAAATGGATTATTATCATCCCACCCAAGTGCTTGAATCCCTCGCCAACTTGAACTTACTGTAATGTTCATATAATAAGAGAGTTGTGTTTTATTAGTAGCACCATTCTTGTATGTTTCAACATCCCTTGACGTATAATAAGCACCTGTTACATCTGGCATCCAAACTGCATCATTACCAATAAAGTCCTCAATTCCACGATACTTCATTCGGTTATTTG
>JAKPKF010000181.1 GCA_029553845.1 bacterium
ATTGAAGAAATAGTCATCAGTTTCAATATGTGTTGCTGTTGAGAATGTAGCATCATATCCAGCGACATATTGATATACTCTTGTAAAGTCTTTTATGTTCTGAACAAGTTCATCAAAATATGTATATGCAAATGGATATTCTATTACATAGGGCTGTGTGTTTCCATAATAGGAATTATAAAGCCCTATTGTGTCCAAATGCCTCCATACACATCCTGTATTGATAATTGTATTTCCAGAAGAACCATGATCACCCCCATCATTAAGAATAACAGTACGTTCATATTTACATATGCCCGTTGAAGCCATCCTTATTGTTGTAACACCATCATCCACCGTATAGGACACACCATCGATCAACTCCCTTCTAGAGACACCTGTTGCTATTATATTCCCTGATTGGTCATATATGTCAAATGGTCCTGATGTAGGACCTGTTTGAGTGATTTTTATGTATACAAGTTTAGACATAATTCATTTTATACAAATGTAATAAATCTATGGAGATGTTGTTGTAGTTGTAGTAGTGGTGGGAGGAACACACAAAACTAAATCTGTAATTATACCGTTCTCTATATGACCTATGTATTTATCAACACCACATCTTGAACCATTCCATGCTGTAGTAAAAATAAATGTACCGTCATTGAACTTAATCAAGCTATCTGTATACCAATAAGCATATACAGTATCGCCTATCAATGGTGGATTATTTGCAATTTGACCAGTTCCTCCCTGATGCCCATTTGCTAAAGTGTCCTCACATTTAGCAAGCAATGCATCACAAGCATCCTGAGGAGTCATGTCTTTTATGTAAACATTAGTTCCGTCATTGAAATTAACTCTGGATATTATATAAAAGTTGATCAAAGAATCAGGTCTTGTATAACCATAGTCATCACTTGATGTGCAACCTCTTGAATCCACTATCAATAATCTGTATGCTTCTTGATAATCTACCTGTATGGTATATTGACCTGGTGCATTAAATACCCATTCAGAAGGACTTCCCATATACCCCTCTATAGTTACCGTGTAATCAGGGGTTCCTCCACTTATTATGAATGTTATCTGTGCCATTACGGTAGAGTTGTTGATGTTGTTGTAGTCGGATATATAACGGTTCCAGTACTTAATACTTCACCAGTAGAATGATCTAAATAATCTTCGATGACAAAATCGTCAATTCCCAAAAATGTCACTTTCAGATAAGCTATGTAGTAATAATATTCCCATACAGGATTTGCAACGTTATGTTGCCAGTTGGAAAGAGAAGAGCATGTTCTGTCAGCTAAACTCTTAAGAAGCATATTATACGCAGGAGCCACCCACTTCACTGTTTCATCATTCACTACTTCCCGTGTGAATATCCAGTTGGCATATCCCCAGTTGGAACATATGCTTCTTCCTTCCCATGTAGTATTAAATGATAAATGTAAACCTCCACCAGTTTCTCCAATAAGGTTGTATATATCTCTCATTGTTGAAACATTAACCCCACGTATAACTTTTGTATATAAGTCTGAGTTTCTTATGTCACATGATCCATATCCATATTCATCCGTAGTAGTGGTGGTTGTCGTATAACTTAACCCACCAGGATCAGAAGCAAAGAACTCAATAGTCTTAACTGTTGTATCTGCCCCTCCTAAGTTCTCTTGAGCAGTAATGGCATTCGCTATTGTAGAGTTTAATGTACCATTGGAATTGAAAGGTGAAGGATCAGCACTGGGGTCTATTGTTATTCCCATTATCTTCACTACAGCACTAAAATGGAAGACGAAATTGTAAAATTCTCCTAATTCATCTCCACATCCCAAATCTATTCCCTCATTGATTTTACTATTATACCAATATATATTTATTCCATGATAATGCCCCGGTTCATTAGGATCATCACTATAAGGAGAAGTTCCTGCATCACCACGTATAGCTCTACCCATTATATACAGGTATCTATCTTTCAACCCATAATAGAACTTTCCATATCTTCCTGTAGAATCCTGATAGTTAGGATTGACAGTAAACTTAAGAGATTTGGTAAGATGGTCCCATTTGTAATGAAAACCTTGGCATTCATCATCATATACAGTATTGCATGGCAGTCCTGAAATTCCAGGTGTTCCTACATCATTAAGAAAGTTAGAAATTCCCCCCATTCCCCAGTAAGCACCATGTATTAAATAATCTTTTTGATTAAAAGTTACACTTACGTCTCCTGTATTATAATTAAATCCTTGATTTGGAGTTTGATATATTGTATTGTATTTATAGAAATTGGAATCCCATAAGCCAGAGTCTGTAGGAATTCCGCTATTGGGAAGATTGAAATTGAGAGTATATACACAATCAACAGAACGGTTGATACTTGTAATAGTCACATCCTGTACATCCCTCAATGATAAGGGGAAGTAATTAGTTGTTTCAGGAAATTCTGTTTTATCCAGACATTTAAAACGATACAGCCACTTGGTGTTTGTATTTACATTTGATTCTATCTTTACAGTCAGTGTTTGTCCTTCTGAATAAGTTCTTTCAGCAAAACCAATTACAACTTTTCTTTCGTCTCCCGCTACTGACTTTTCATTTCCTGATGTATAAGGAAACACTCCTTCCGTGGAATCAGACACACCTGTACCACATCTGTACATGTCTATTAAATCGTTGTCTTCAACAGGTCCCCAGTACACCCATATGTTATCGCTTATTATTTCAGGCTTCATGTATATGGCAAGATAACCTGAACTTCCGTCACCAGCAAGTTCTATAGTGAAATAACTGTAAGTCTTGTAACTTACATTACCACTTGGTACGTAACTGGTTTCATAGTCATAATAAGGATCTATTATATTTGTTTCTCCGCATGATACAGAAACTACGTCAATGACAGCCAAGTCAATATTCAATGCAGGACAGTATGTTCTGCAAGGATCAAACGGTGAAGTAGGATAGTACAATATTCCATCAACTATGACATATCTTATTCTTGCTGTATAAGTTCCTACAGGAACATAAACTGCTGAGTCACCAGTTAAAGGATGAGTCAGTTCCACTTCAGGAAGAGAATGACCAGGAATTGAATTATGAGTAAAGGTCTTACCTGTAGTAAGCACTATATTATCATTTTCATCATACCAGTCTATTACATAATCGTCATATATACAACCTATAAGTTCTCCAACATCTATCGTTCCTATGGAAGGAGTGGTATAAAAATCAAATGCAGGGAAACATCCGCAGTCAGAGGATTCACAAGTTGTTGTAGTAGTTGTTGTGGAACAATATACTACAGCGTCAACATAAGTATAGCAACTCAATGAGTCTTGTATTAAAATTTTATAGCTTCCGTTGGGAATATCCGTAAAGAAATGATCTCCTACATCAATACCGCTTTCACTCACTACAGGGTCATAAGGAGGATTACTATACTGAAGAGTGGCTGTAATAGGAGCAAGACCATCTAATATTCTATAATATATTGTCGCCATTTCACAAAGTTAAGAATAAAGAAAGAATATATTCTTGCCTTTAGGAGCAAATACTTCTCCTGTCTGAGGCTCAAAGAACATGAGTTTCTTCTCAGGAGTGATAAACCAATTTATAGCATGAGGAGTTGGAATATATCCAAATACAATTCCAGCAGCATAAGAATACTTTGAACTCCAATCGTATGTGACAGCTTTAGCAAGAGCAGCCTTAAACCTTACGCTAAAATCATCACAATCATGCTTGTCAATATCATAAGTAGTACCCCGCAAATCACTCTCATAATAAATTTGCCTGATTTTCTGGTCAGTTATAGTGGTATAATTAGGATCACTAAGTATAACCAAAGGGGTAGTTGATAATTTTCCAGCCAATTGCTGAGTAAATATTCCTTTTACTTCCATCTGTGTAAGAGAAGGAAGAGAAGGATCATTCGTAATATTTTTAATCAATTCTATTAACATACACATATTTTTAAACTATTGTAGTTGTTGTGGTGGTGGTAGGTTCATCTACAGTTGTAGTTGTTGTTGTTGTATCTTCTACAGTTGTCGTAGTGGTTGTTGTTTCCCCTCCATCAGTAGTTGTTGTAGTGGTGGTAACCTCTCCAGTTGTCGTTGTAGTGGTTGTAGGCTCACTGGTTGTCGTAGTAGTAGTAGTTACCTCGTCAGTGGTTGTAGTAGTTGTAGTGGGCTCCTGAGTAGTTGTAGTGGTGGTGACTTCTTCCGTTGTAGTTGAAGTAGTTGTTGGCTCTGAAGTGGTAGTAGTTGTAGTGGTAGGCGCAACAGTAGTTGTAGTGGTTGTTACCTCCGCAGTACTAGTCGATGTAGTAGTAGTAGGAGATATATAACAGCAACCTATCATACTTATCCTACTATCTTCAGGAGTTTGAGCAACTACAGAATCAGGTTCACAACAACTAATCTGGTCAAGATCATAATAAACTTCCTTCACCAAAGATGCCCCATTGCAGATTGTTACATTGAATAATACAGGATCTTCAATATTTCCTATATTTTCAATCAGATATTCTACACAATCTGGACAAGTGGTTGTAGTAGTTGTTGTCGGCACAGCAGTTGTTGTAGTGGTTGTAGTTAAACAGCAATCCACCATTTCAACTATTTCACAATCTACAATATGGAATACCCAACAGTATTCCATAGACTCTGTAGAGAAATACCATCCATTAGGAATACAGAAACAATCATCAGTACCGTTATCAGCATAGAATACTGTACCTATAATATAACTACCATCTGAATATGCTGAAAGAGTAAGTGTGACAGTTGACGGATTTTCCATAATAAATGTCATAGCGCCACAAGCTAAACCTTCCCTTGCTGTTGATCCTACTGGTCTACCGTCATTCATGTAACCAGTAATCAAATCCACATTGATAAGTCCGCTAGGTCTTATGCAGACAGTGCTAGTAGTAGTGGTGGTGATATCCTCATCTATTTCTATCACTTCACCTATTATGTCACAACTTGTATCTTCTCTTGTTGTACTGCTCGTAGTGGTTATTACAGGAGAACAAGTAGTTGAACTTGTTGTTGTGATAGGAGTGGTTTGAGCTATAAAATCAAATTCATCGCAACACCCATTCAATCCTGAATAGAAGAAATTGGTTTCTCCTATGTAGAAATTAGGAAGGTAGGAATGAAACGAAATCCAACTTTTGGTATTCAGATTATAGGAGACAGTCCATGACTTGTTGCAGAAATACTCTGTATCTTCTAATGCTATAATTTTTCTCTCTAGAGTGAAGGTATTGGTAGTTGAGTCATATTCAATGCCCTCTACTAATGGAGCATAATCCAGCTTAGTAATTATCACTCTTTCAAACTTGGCATCATATACAGCGTGTAAACCTATTCCGTTGTAATGATTGTCAATTTCCATGTCAGGAAACCATTTAATTATCTGAAATGGAAGATGGTCTGTGAAGAACCTATTCATTCCTGAACCAAATCCTGAAATATCTATTGCAT
>JAKPKF010000186.1 GCA_029553845.1 bacterium
ACCCTGTAGGGGTGAAATATTGTAACTAAAAGACATACGGGATCTCTTCTCGCCCTGTAGGGGCGTTATACTGTAACTTAAGGGCTAGTGGGATCTCTATCGCCCTGTAGGGGCGTTATATTGTAACCAAGAGACATAAATGGAATTCCAAACAAAAAGTGGACAAAATTTAGTGAAGCTTAAGCAGCATTTTTTAAGTTGTTATTAATTAGTTTGTTAAATTCTTTTATGGTTAAGTTGTTTAGTTGTTTGTGCCTTCTATTTGTATTGTAGAAAGTTTCGATGTACTCAAAAATTGAAAGTCCAGCCTGCTCTCTGCTTTTGTATTTATGATGGTAAACTAATTCAACTTTTAATGTTTTAAAGAAGCTTTCTGCAACGGCATTATCCCAGCAATTTCCCTTTCTACTCATACTTCGTTGGATGTTCGCATGCTTGCTTATTTCTTTTACAAACTCATCGCAAGCATATTGAATGCCTCTGTCGGAATGGAATATTAGCGACTCGTTGGCTTGAATGGGGCGATTGTTAAGCGCCATTTTTAATGCTGCAATACTTGTTTGTTTTGTATACATTCTATTGCTTAGTGCCCATCCAATAACCTTTCTATCATATAAGTCAATCACTGTGGTTAAATAGGTCCAACCTTGCGCTGTATTTATATATGTTATGTCCGATACCCATGCTTTATTCTTTGCATCAACAGCAAATTCACGGTTTAAAATATTTTCTACAATTGGATAGTTATGCGAAGAGTCTGTAGTGGTTATGTATTTCTTTCTTATAATGCTTCTTAGGTGTTCACGCTTCATCAGTTTTGCTACTAATACTTTTGATGCTTTTACTCCCTGCGAATGAAGTTCTCGAGTTACTCGTGGACTTCCATATCTTCCCAAACTACATTTATAAATTCTATGAATCTCCTTGGTTAGTATTGCATTAGTTAACACTCTTTTTGATGGAGTTTTATGCAACCATTTATAATAACCGCTTCTGCTTACTTTTAACACTTTGCACATCTTCTCAACAGGAAACTCTAATGCATGATCCTTAATGAATCTAAACCTTACCTGTCGCTCTTGGAGAAGATGCCTACCGCCTTTTTTAAGATGTCTCGCTCTAACTTGATTTCGTGTAATTCTTTACGAAGCTGCTTAAGCTCTTCTTCTACCGGATTGCTTTTAACAACTCCTGGTTCTTGATGGTACTTGCCAGCTTTGTATTCCTTTTTCCATCGCTTTAGGTTTTCATAGGATATGTCTAGCTCTTTTGCTACCTGTGCAACCGTTCCTCGTTCATTACTTAATTCTACAGCTTTAATTTTAAATTCTCGGCTGTAATGTGTACTTCGTCTTTCCATATTGTAAAGTTAGGGCGCTGGGGCTTAACTTTTCTGTCCACTCAAATCTAGTAACTCCACTTCGGGATTTCATTTAGGATGTGTAGAGAGCTTCGCTCCATTAGCACATTAGCACATTAGCACATTAGCACATTAGCACATTAGCACATTAGCACATTAGCACATTAGCACATTAGCACATTAGCA
>JAKPKF010000259.1 GCA_029553845.1 bacterium
ACAACTAATTCCTTTGATAGCGAGAGCTTCCAATATGAAGACGGTTCAATAAAGTTTAATGCTGATGTGAGTTTAGGTCATGGGTTTAGTGGCGTTTACACAGAAACAGGAGTAGGACAGAATCTGTCTACCTATGGTTCAACTGGGGCTTTTGAAGCATGGGTATACTTACCACAAACTTCTGGTGTTACAGGAATAGAACTTAAAGTAGGAAATGATACTTCTAATTATTATAGTGGTACTGTAAAAAATCAGTATGATGATACCCTATTTGAGGTGGGTTGGAATTATGTTAGTTTCATGATGGAGGAAATGGCTGTAACGGGAGTGATTGACCCATACTCAATAGGAGAGTATTTGAGTATTAAGATAAACTACGGTGCATTAATGAGTGAAGACAAGAGTGATTTTAGACTAGGTGGGATTATCTGGCAGGACGAGGTTCAGACAAGAAACTTCAGAAGTTTTGTAGAGGACTTTGATGTCAACATGGAACATTACGACATATCAAGAGCCAGTTTTACACTCTCGGTATTTGCCTATGAGGGGATTGCAGAATCTACTGGAGATTATACAGTCTTAGGTGTAACAGGATTGACTGCTATTACTTATGCAGATGATGTTACCTTTGAGGGTTCATACAGTCCACTTCCTAAGTTTACTATTAATGTTACTTCTGCGACTAATGTAACAAACATAACTTTTACAAATGTAACTACTGGAGACGAAATTGGTATAGCAAGAACATACTCCGCAGGAGATAAGATAGTAATTGATACATACAAAAGAGAGGTTTTGGCAAATGGTACGGCTGTTGATTATGATGATGTTTTACCTAGATTTACACTTGGGAAAAATGATATACAGGTTTCTATTGCAGGTTCAACCTTGGAAACTATTGATGAATTAATACAAAATGCTAATTTAACAGGAGAAGTATAATGAGTACACTAATAGCGTCTTACACAGGAACAAATAACTACTCTTTTGGATATAATGGTACTGCTATTGCTCAAACATTCGTTGTACCAGTCGGCTATGATAGAGTTGACTCTGTAACAATACCCCTTATTAGAATTGGAACTGTAAGTGGCAATGTTACAGTCGCTTTGTATGCCACCTCAGGTGGTTATCCAACAGGTTCAGCACTTGGATCTACAACATACGCTGCGTCTGCAATAACCACTTCGGGAGTAACCTATTACACTTTTGATTGGGCTGATATACCAGTTACAGGAGGGGCCAGGTATGCAATAGTATTAACTCACAATGGAACAAGCCAAAACAATACAGTAGCATGGTGGAGAGGTTCAACTGCTGGATATAGTGGAGGTGC
>JAKPKF010000207.1 GCA_029553845.1 bacterium
TCCCTAGCGGCATCCCAAGCCGCATCCCAAGCCACGCATAGCTCCTCAATGGAAGCTTCGCCAATTGCATATCGTTCCGCAACTTCAACCGACTGCTTACTACGTTCATCCTTCAGCAGATGCCATACTTGCCGCACACACCAGCAGGCAAACAAGCGTAGGGTCTTGTCGTCCCATGTCTCAATCTTACAGGTTAGCCGGATGCTGCTACAGGCATACTTGTCGTTATCCTCATCGGCTACCGCTCCGATGACTTCACATTCGTATAGTTGTGCGTTTGCCCAGTCTAGCAAATGGTTAGCATCAATGACATGATATCCACTTTTGCACATGACGACGGGATGTTCAGGTGTCCACTTGCCAGGCGTCCAGCTTTCGTCATCGTTTTTGGTTGGTAGGTATTCTGTCCAATCAAAGTTACCACCGTTGCATGACTTATTGTTTTCGTCAATGATCTTAAAGTATTTCATTCTCCCTCCTGTGGTGGTTGTGGTAAGGGTTGCCAATGTAATGGTGGTTCATCAGATGGAAAAAATTTATCCGACCCATAATTCCAATGTTGCCAACCTACATAATCTGTTCCGTTAGACCATTCTTCTGGTTCATTCTCCCAAAACCAAATACCAACTGTTATTTCATTATTACCTAAATCTATCAATGCTGGTTGTCCTTCTTCCGGCAGTCTCTCACTCACCGGTATCCACCGCCGTTCTTGTTCAAGCTCCTGCACACGTGCTTGAAGGCGTTCGATTTCGTCAAGGGCTTCATTTGCTAAATCGCAACTCCAAACATACAAACCTTCGTTTTCTTTTATCAATAATCTGTGTGTTTCAATATTTTCTTTTGTAAATCTCACCCTTCACCTCTCAATCATAATCACTTGATGGGCGACCTTGCTCAACTTCACCCGTGCCGTTACAATTGGGACACTTTTCAACAACCCATTCATCAAGGTCATCATCAAATACATCAAATCCAGTGGTACCCCTACCACCACAATCATTGCATCGTTGCTTTTCGGTAGGCTCATAATATCCGTATCTATATATCATTTTAGGATCTCCTTAGAATCGATATTTTTTGAAGAGCTCATCTGAGATATCTAAAATTCGACGAATATGTTCTCGAGTAATTAGTTTATCTCCATAAGCTTCTATAGAAAAGTCAGTCATTTCATCTGCCCACCCTACATATACTGACCAATCATCATTATATCCTTTGACTGCAACCCATCGTAAAAATCTCCCAAAGAAATCTCTTGTCATAAAGATCCCTTGAGGATGATTTTTGATCTCTCCTGAAGCAAAGATTCCCGACTTCGCTTTCGAAAAAGCTTTATCTGAAACAGAAACTCTTGTATATTGAAACATATTCCCTCTCTAGTTAGTTGAAAAGGTCCTAAAGTCCGAGAGATTAGTTAGTTGAGATATACTACGTATATCTCAACTAACTATTACTCGAGGATGGTGAAATTTCGCCTAATTGAACGGGCTGTTGTCCACCACCAATTTGATCTATCTGATTCTCGACTAATTCGAACTCTTTCATCTCGAATTTCATCGATGATATAGATTTTATTTGGGTCTTTATTTGAGAAAACTCTCATATTTTGAATGACTTTTGATCTTAAAATTTCTTCTCGAGGAGAAGGGCCCTCATCTAAGATAGTTGCATGAGAAAGGTAGTGTTCAGGAAGTTGAAGGACTAGACGAATTCTAGATCCTTGATGGGCTTGAGACTTTAATCCCTTCTTCTTACGACCACTCTTAGGTCCTTGATGAAGTTTTATAAGTGTTTCCCACCCCGATTCAGTAAAGTCTTCCTGCTTAACCATTACTAGATAAGACGTAAGATCATCACAAAGCCCCAAGACTTCACAAACCCCTCTAGCAGGAGAAACCATTCGAACTATAGAACCTCGCTTTATCATTGTGACTCCTTAGATAAATACTTCTTATCTTCCCGAGCTCGATGAACAGCAGCCTTTAATTCTTTATAGGGAATTTTATACTTAAGGCTGAGATGCTCAATTGTCTTACAGTGATTGAAAACTACATAAGGTTTTCTTTTTGAGATTTTTCTTTCAGCTCTAGCACAGCAAGGTTGACGTTCTGTAGGAGTTGGGATCCAAACTCCCAACTCTTCATCAAAGGTCCCTTCGGGAGTAATTTGATTTTCGACTATTTGTTTCGCAATTTGATTTTGAAATCTGAGTTTTAGCAACATGTTCCCTCTATAGGGTACCTCCTTTCTTACCCTAATTATAAGATGTGAACATTAGCGACACATTAAGAGAACATTAGAAAATTGTCCCAAAATGCTAATGTTCTCTTAATGTGTCGCTAATGTTTGTATTCTATAATAAGAGAAACATAATATTAAAAGGAAGAAAGAGGGAGCACTACGGTAGGAACGTGAGAGTATGCCCGGAGTTGGTGGGAACCGTAAGGCGCGTACGAGCCCTGAGTACAAAATCATCTAGGACTAAAAGCTCAATCAGGTGACAATTACCATGAGAACTGGGAAACAAATCCTGACTCCCTCATAAAAAGGAGATGTATGGAAAGAACAGTTGATATTCTTATACTTTTGGCTGTAATAGGTCAAGCAGTCGCTAATACTATTATTTTAGTAATTCATATAAAGGAGAAAAGACGTGGACGAAGACGTAGAAGTTGAAGATTTTGTTCTGAAATTTGCTAAAAGACTTGATTCTTCAAAAATGGATTCTGAAGAATTCGCCAATGAACTGGAAGAAACTTTGAAAGAGAAATATCCAGAACTTTCTTACGATAGGAGAGCAGATTTGATTGCTATGTCATTGAACGAAAAGAATCGTTCTCTGAAACAACAAGTAACCAGACCACCAGAAGTAACTACTGGAGATTCAATTCAAAAAGACCCAAGGTCATGGTCATATCCAAATACTGGTATCTTCCTATATCAGCAAGATAATATATCAGTTCTCAAAGAAATTCAACCTCAAAAGATAGATCTAATATATGCTGATATGATCTATGAGAATCTGGATTTTTCTTGGGTAGTCTGGGCTCTTCAAACTCTAAAAGATAATGGAGTTATTATTGTTCAAACGGATTACCATACTTCTGCTCAGATGAAGCTCTGCCTAGACCGGCAAGGCCTTACATTTATTAATTGGGCAATCTATAAGCAGGAATGGGGAGGGACCTCAAAAAGATTCTTTCCCAGGAAGCATGATGATATTCTAATCTATGGGAAGGGGAAAGACTATAAATTCTATCCCGATCGAATCCAGATCCCAAAGGCTACAGCAGGAACAGCTCTTGATAAAAAGGGAACAGGTATGAAGACCCCTTGTGATGTGTTTGATGATCTAGGGAACTTTATGACCACGTCTCCTGAACGAGTTAAAGTCAATGGGAAAAATGTTTCCTGGCAGAAACCTCTCAAACTGATGGATAGACTCCTTAGGCCTTTCACAGATATTGGAGATACTATTTTAGATCCCTTCTTGGGAACGGGGACTACTGCTCTCTGGGCAGGCCAAAATAATAGAAACTTCATTGGGATTGAAAATTCTCCTGAGATATACTCTCTTGCAGTAAATCGTCTTGAGAAATTCTTCCCTCGATTGATCAATCTTTCAGCATTCCCTGGGTCCTATTTAGGGTATTTTTATGGAGCATCCGATGAGAAGTGATTGGAAGTACCGAAAGTCTAAGGTTAAAGAGGAACCTCCTCAAGAGTTATCAGTCCGAGCTTCAATGTTCCCGGACTTTCCTCCCCCATCTCCCTTGAAAGTTATTATTATCGTTGGAGGGAGCATCCTTCTATCCTGGGGGCTTTTTAATATAGCCCTTGATATTCTCATCTTCCTATTTAGATTCTAATCAAATTCTAATCCTCTCTTAATGTATCGCTAATGTTCCTATTCTATAATAAAAGAAAAAGGAGGAATAGAATGATAGAAGAAGTTGAAGCCAAGTTTTATGAAGCCTATCACAGCTCACCAAAGACTTTTGTTGAAAATATGACTAAGTTCATTAATACTTATCTAGACTCAGCAAATGTCCATGTTCAGGCTCTTCGAAGATTTGTTCATCTTTGTAGAGATAGTGATAATACTCCTGGGATGATTTACGGGATGATTAGTTCAGCATTCCATAAAGCCATATCAAGTGATGGGATCAAGAAAGGAGACCCTAATGAGTAATGACGAGAAGCTTAGAGACCTACTTGAAGAATTTGTTGAATCACTTGGACTTTCTGATAGTGATGAGTCTAAATTTGTCTGGAAAGTTGAGGATATGACTGTTCCAGAACTGAGTGATCTATTAGATAAGCATGGGTTAAAATAGGAGGGATGATGTCAGAGAAGAGATCTACTTTAGAATTATCAACACTCAAATCTCAATGGCGAAGTGATCCTATTTGGGATCTTGAATTAACCGAAGGGTTCGAAGCTCACTTTGAAGAACTTCGAGCATACCGGGAGTTTTGGGAAACTCAGTGGGTAACGGATAGAGTAAACCGTCTCCAGAAAGCCGCTGATGATTGGAATTGTGCTCCAAAGACTGCTGAGTACCTTCTACACCTGGAAGAAAAGGTCACTGAGTTAGAGGGGACTGTCCTCTCGATACTAGATCGTCTATCAAACCTGGAGAGCAACCATGAAAAGTGAGTATACCGGATATGCTAAAGCAAGTGATGGTACCATATGGTTATCAGATAACCCTAACGACCTAGAGGAATACCCCGGGAGAGTGTTTCCTCTACATCTAACATCCCTAGAAAATTTGGGAGACCTGTCTTCCCACCTTTCGAAGGGATGGGGACTAGTGGATTTAAGGAGAAAAAATACTAATGCCTAAGTATACTATTGTTTTTGAAGATGTTCGTATGTATCAGACTACTGTCTTCGCCCTCTCTGAAGAGGAAGCCGAAGAAGCCTTATCTGCAGGGAACCATGGGAAGCTAATCTCTCTACCAATCTGGGATCCTTCTCAAAGAATTCGGATTACATCGGTAACTCAAGAGGAAGAAGAATGACAGTCCCTCCTCGAAAACTCTTCTATAATGTAACTTTGAGAGTCTCAACTGAAGATTCTCAGTCCAAGGATCCTCAAGAACTTCTAGAATCTCTGGACAGTACTCTCCACAATACTAATGGAGATCTCTCTAAGATTGGAGAGCTATTTGTAATCTTAGAATCCTGGTTGGTTGATCAGAAAAGTGGGAGGAAGATTGCCTAAACTATTTACAAGATGGAATGTTGTTGAAGAAATTTGGGAGACTCATCTCCAAGAAGAGGTGAGTTTCATAGGAGAAGCTTTGATTCAAGAATACCTTCAGAGTATTCTTGATGAAGTTTCAAGGTTCAGACCTCATCGAGTTCTCTTATTTGATGTAAAAGGAAGAACATGCCGGCAGATGAGGGATCAGAAAGGTGAGACTTACCTAGTTCTCAAAGATTCTCAGGTTCTCTACGGGAGTTTTATTATTGATACCTCTACCCAGAGATTCCAAAGATTTTACCAGGAAGAACAAGGATATCTCAATTGGAGGGAAATCTCAAAATTCTAATCTTCTCTTAATGTATCGCTAATCTTCATATCCTATAATAAGAATATAACCAAATTTTAGATAGGAGATTCAACATGCCCAAATTATGGATTCAAGATCTATCAGCGTCGGGAGATCATCAGGGAAAGACTGTCTGTGAGAATTGCTACAAGGCCTTCCCAAATGATGAAGTCAAGTATGGAGCTCGCTCCTGTATTGGTCCCTTCAAGCATTACTGTAAGGCTTGTGCAAGGAAACTAGGGATCCTAGATATGGAAGAGTTTGATGCTGCCAATCAGAATTTCTTTGGA
Source organism: bacterium (assembly GCA_029553845.1). The sequence continues at coordinate 5,856 of JAKPKF010000207.1, forward strand.
GTAGATTACTAGTGACTCATTTCATTACTACTCGAGTCTGTCCCTGTTCTTCTACCCTAGAAGGAGTTCATGCAACTCAAGCAAGAATTACTTGGGACCCTGAAGTTCTGAAAGATTTCAAAACCCAAGAATTCGAGTTAATAATACAGAGTCACTCTACCCCACTTTCTAAAATCCGTGAACAGGTTCTCTGGAGAATGACTTATTCTTATCTAGGGAAGGATAACTAGATTTTCTAATCAGATTCTAATCTTCTCTTAATGTATCGCTAATGTTCTTATTCTATACTAAAGATAAATAAATTTTATTATAGAAAGGAGATAGAATGGCCCCAAAGAATACCCCTCTTCCCGCAAGACTCGTAGGAGAAACTCTTCAATCTAAGGGGATTTACCCAGATAGAATCTTTCGAAGAGGTTCCCGGTATATTGCTCGATTTATGTTCTTCTATACCCATGGAAAAACAGTTGAGTACTGGAGAAAGAAGTTTGAGAGTGCCGGGTTCAAAGTTATCACATGTTCAGAAGTTTGGAACCCTTGGCCTAAGGATTCTTATTGGGAAGTTCAATTTTAAAAAGGAGAGCTATAATGTCAGAAGATACCCGAGCTAAATACCTAAATACTTTTACCCAGAGAATCAAAGGATTCTTAGAATCATCTATTAGTAAGAGTGAATTAGCTGTTCAGACTTATTCTGAAGAAGAATGGGGGGTTATTACCCTAGGATTCCAGGATAAAAGAACTGGGGAGTTTGTAAGAGTTACCATTGAGAAAGAGGATCCTGAAGAAAGTGAGAGGGAGTAATGGAATACCGAGTTATCAAGGCTTCATTCAGACGGTCTGGGAAGACTAAATATGAACCCCAGAAGAGATCTTCTCCAGAAGATCCTTGGGTTCCCTTGATAGGTCCTTTCCAGAATTTTGATAGTATGGTTACAATGTGTAAGACCTATTATCAAGTAGACTTGAGGTTTGTTCCCGTAGAAGAAGTCAAACGCTAATCAAATTCTAATGTTCTCTTAATGTATCGCTAATGTTTATGGGGTATAATAAAAGAAAAAGGAGGTAAGATGAACCAAGTACTTGATCTTAGAGTTAAAGTAGTCCCTACAAGAACGGGAGTAAACGTTCATGTATTTGATGCTACTGGTAAGGAGATCCCTAGAGAGAAAGATCGGGATAGTGTAAACAGTTGGGAGGGAAGGTGAACTAATGAGAATTTACAAAGCATGGGCAATCAATGACCAGGGGGCAAGTTGTGAGGTTGGCGATGGAGGAAGTTTTTCATCTGTACGCATGGCAGAGGAAACCGCAAGGGATGAATTTGCTAAAGGTTGGAAAATTCACATTATAGACAATGAAACAGGCGAAGAGGTGAAAGTATTCAAAATAAGGGGCAGAAAATGAAATACAGCTTAGATGATGTAATGGACATGACAGGCGCAACCAATGGACAAGATTTTATTGATGCATTCAAAGGGAAAACAGAACAAGAGATTAAAGAGCTACTTGTTTACATGTTTCCAGGTGAACCAATAGAGCAAGAATTCATCCAGGAAATAAAAATTCATGCTAACAGCTTGTAAGGGTTTACCCCACACGCGAGATGAGCCTGATGGAGAGGAGGGAGTTTTTATCTACCTGGATAATAAGTTTGACTCTTCAAGTTGGTCACCTCATCTACCTGAGACTAAGGAGTTTGACCTCTTTCTAGAGTTTGAACCTGGAAACCTCTTCAAGAGTCTCTTTGAGATCAACATGAGAATCCGAGTTAACGATTACGAACTCCCTGAAGGTCTTTCTGTAATCTGGGAGAACCAAGTCTTGAATCATCTTCTCGGAGTATCCGTTTTCTAATCAAATTCTAATGTTCTCTTAATGTATCGCTAATGTTCTTATCCTATACTAAGTATATAAATAAATTTTAGTTAGAAAAAAGGAGAATATAATGACAGAGAGTAAGCGAAATATTTTGGAGCAGGTTGAGGACAATTTTGATCTTGATAAACCTGCTCGGTATGGAGGACGCTCATACAACTTATTTTACGATTGGTTCTGCAAAGATGAGAGCCTCCCTCGGAGAGGGGCTACCTTGGCCAAGAAATACCTAGCCGTACAGAAAGCCAATGCCCAGGCTAAGATTCCTTGGTTTGACCCCTCAAGAACTTATCTATTCTTCAAGAATAATGCTCCCATGGCCATCAATACTACTTATGATGACTTTCGGATTTGTGACCTGGAGTCAGGAGATGTTCTATTCACTATTGCTCCCTCTTATCCACGGGTAACTGGGACCAAACCAGTCAGAGATCAAATTGTCTGCATTCCTCAGATTTCCCGGAGAGCTGAAATGTGGGGAAGAGTTAATAACTTTGATGAACCTCTAGTGGAGGGGTCTTGGAAAGATATCCTGGAGTTCTTCAAGAAAGGGAGAGACTCCCTAACTCCAAGAGAGATCGCAAGAAATCTCTTAGAAAATCCCGTGATTGGTTAGATTATAGCGCCCCGAGGAGGTTTTCCCCTATCCTTTTTCCCTCCTCGGGGATTTTCTTCAAAAAGGACAAATGAGTAATAGAGACCTGGGTCTGAAAATAGGCCCAGGTTTTTCTTTGACCTCCAATCCTCTAATCAAATTCTAATCCTCTCTTAATGTATCGCTAATGTTGATATCTTATACTAGGTATATAAATAAATTTTAGTTTAGAAAAAGGAGGACTAAAATGAACATGACCTTAGATGAAGTAATTGAGAAACTCCAGAAGATCCGTGAAAGAACTCCTGGATGGACTCCGGTTAGAATACTGGATACCAATACCCGAGTTTTTGATATTGAAGAAATTCAAGTGGAGCCTAGTGATAGGATCATCCATGAAATCCTTCTCTACCAAAAGGGATGGAGTACCCCATTGAAGAGATTAGTAAAGAAATCCAAGGACCCTCACTGGCTAGTGGATGTTTAGTCCTCTAATCAAATTCTAATCTTCTCTTAATGTATCGCTAATGTTGATACCCTATAATAAAAGAAAAAGGAGGAATAAAATGTTACACTTTTCAGATGGTATCTCAATTGATACTTCAGGAAGATACCGGGTTAGAACTCTTCCGGATGGAAGGTATATGGTTGGACATGGGATGATGATCCCTACTAATTCCATAGAGGAAGAAGCCAAGTTATTCCATGAAGAGTTAATCGATGAGTTTATGGCCTTCCTTAAAAAGACTCTTGAGGAAACTCCAGAATTCAAGGGAGGATTCAAAGTTATTAGAACCTCCGGAGAAGAGTTTTTAGATATTGAGGAAAAAGCCTGGCCGGTAACCTATAGAATCCATGGTTTCCAGATTATCGAGGAGGGTATAGGTCTGGAGTGGGGGGATAATATTGAACCTCCCATTCACCATCCTACCTACCGGTTGAGACTCCAATTAGAGGAATGGTTAGAGAATTGGTAAAATTCTAATCTTCTCTTAATGTCTCGCTAATGTTCATATCCTATAATAAAAGAAAAGGATATAGAGAGTTTTACAAAGGAGTAAATCATGAAAACCTATCCAGAAAAAGCCCTAAGCTCCCTGGGAGTAATATTCATCCTAGGAATTTTGATCATAGGGTACCTTCTCTTCACATCCCTGGGAGGAGACTCGGAGGGAATCCTATCCTTCCTAAAATCCCTACTTCTAATCAAATTCTAATCCTCTCTTAACCTATCGCTAAGGATTACTTCCTATAATAAAAGAAAAAGGAGTAATAAAATGTCCGAAAAATTAGTAGCCATAGTCCAAAAGAAGGGGAGTGACCGGGTTGAAGTGATCTCTAGGATCTCGGTATTCGTAGTCCGTGATGGAGTTCTTATCCTTGTTCTTGATGGGAGTGATGGGAGGGTAGAGGATGTAACTTCCATCCCAATGGAGGATGTTTTCAGTATTGGTATTATCCCCTAGAACCGAGTAAATAGGCCCCATGGAATTTCTTACCCGGGGCCTAAGATTGGCTCAAAATCCTCCAGAATCCTCTAATCAGATTCTAATGTTCTCTTAATGTGTCGCTAATGTTCCCATCCTATAATAAAAATATAAATAAATTAGGAACCTTAATAACCTAATATTCAACCACCAAAAAAGGAGAAATAAAATGGCACGCAGAAAATCTTCAAAAAAGGAAATTATTGACCAAGTAGAGGACCCAATTGAGGTCCAGGAAGAACCAAAGGAAGAAATTCCCCAGGAAGAACCAAAGGAAGAAATTCTAGAGGAAACCCCAGAATTAACCCCTAAGGGAGAAACCATTTTCACTTTTACCCGGGAATTCACGGTAAAAATCAAAGTAATGACCGAGGCCGAAATTGCCAAAGAGATGGAGACCTGGAGTGAGAAAGAAACCCTTGGACTCATCCAATATCGGGAAAAGAGAGAAGCCGAAGTTCTAAGAATTTGGGGAGGACCCGGAGTCCGGAAATCCCAAATTCTCCTCCCCAATGGAGAGGTCAGGAAAGTCTGGTATTACGAAAAATATGGTTGGAGTGAGGCATAACAATTGAATAAACCAAAAAGAGGATAAGAAATAAAACCTTATCCTCTTTGGGAGTTAAAAAGAAAAGGAATTTTCTCTGGGTACCCCGGACTCAATCCTCTAATCTAATTCTAATCTTCTCTTAACCTTTCGCTAAGGTTGATCTCTTATAATAAAAGAAAAAGGAGAATAAAAATGAAAGAAAAATTCCAAATCAAAATTGAGGTAGAGGTGGAAATGGAACCGGGTTCCGATGTGTGGGAGGAAATGTCCAAAATGGTTGAAATGATCCAGAAAACCCCTCTGAACCAAAATATAAAGGAAGGATAGAGAGGAGGCCGGAGGAGGGAGAAGGTGGATTTAGAGAGTAAATAGGATAGGGATTTCTCTATCCTATTCCTTTGGCGAGTTTTATGGTTATGAGAAAAATCTCCCACCAGGGGTCTAAATTAATTATAAGGGGTGAAGGTTAGCGAGAGGTTAAGAGAGGATTAGAATTAGGTTAGAAAATTCTAATCCTCTCTTAATATGTCGCTAATGTTCATAAGGTATAATAAAAGAAAAGGATGGAAAATTAGGAGGAGTGAAATGAAAAAGGTAATTTTTGAGGTAGAAATTTGGTTGGGAGATGATGAAAATTTGGAAGAGGAAATTGGATTTGAAATTTTTGGTGGGGAAGGTAGGGGGTTAGGAAAGGGGAGGATTTTTGAGGAAGGAGAAATTTTAGGAGGGAGAATTATTGGAGAGGATGGAAAAGAGGAAGGAAAATTTAATGGGGCCGGGTATATAAGAAAAAATTAGAGGAGGGAGTAAATAAGAGAGAAAAATTTTCTCTCTTATTTTTTTGGTGGAAATTTGGATAGGAATAGGGGTAATTATAAATAATTTTAAGGTGTGAGTATTAGCGAAAGGTTAAGAGAGTATTAGAGTTTGATTAGAATTTCCCTGGGGTGGTGGAAATGGAAAAGTTGGGAGAGGGGTAGAGTGAGGAGGGTTTGGATAATTTCCCTCCTCTCTCTCACCCAACCTTTCCTTAGCGACAGGTTAAGAGAAGATTAGAATTTGATTAGAATTAGATTAGAATTTTCTAATCAAAACTCTAACCTTCTCTTAACCTTCTCTTAACCTTCTTAACTTTTCAAATTCCCTCTCCTCAAACCCCTTCTTTTTACCCTCTCTCTCCCAATTATATTACTAGGATAATTATTACCTTAATCCCTCTCTCCCTTTTCTCTCTTCCTCTTTTTGGTCCTATTTTTCTAATCAAACTCTAATCTTCTTTTAACCTTCTCTTAACCTTTTTAACTTTTCCACTTTTCAATCCCAACCTCTCCATTTCCTCTCCTTTTATTTTCCTTCTTTTTACCCTCTAATTACCAATTATATTACTAGGATAATTATTACCTTAATTTATTTCTCACCTTTCTCTATTCCTCTTTTTAATCCAATTTTCTAATCTGATTCTAATCTGATTCTAATCCTCTCTTAACCTTCGAACCTTATAATAAAAATATGAAAACTACCAATTTTATGGAGGCAAAAGAAATGGAAACTAAAAAGGATTTTTATTATTGGGATGAGAATTGGAAAAAGGTTCCGGTTCCTCCTCAGATCCAAAAAATGGCCGAGGAATATTTAGAGACATTTTTCGAAACCTTTCCCCACCTTAGAAATTTTATCCAGGACCTGGAGGTGGATGGGGAGATTTTCCGAAGGGAAATTAAGGAATTGGTTGGGAATAAAAATAATCCAAATTTAATGGATAAGGGAATTTTTCTCCGGTGGGAAATTAAGGTCCGGGAGGTTTATAAAATCTATAAAAATGGGAATAAAAGGGTTGGGGAATGGGGGGGCCATTATCTATTTGAAGAATTGATAAGAAGAGAAGAAATTGGGGAATGGTGGGATAGGAGGTAGGGGAAATAAATGGAAATGGGTATTTTAAAATAATAAATTAAATAAAAAATTAAGGGTGGGGACCTGAGTTATACCCCCCACCCACCACCTCTCTCCTCTCACCCTCTCTCCCACTAGGACGGTCTACTCTCACACTCTTCCCTCTCTCAACCCTTCCCAAATACTTTACTACTCTATTTCCTACCTGAGAGATCACGATAACTTCAATCTTCCCTACCCAATTAGGTAACTGTTTTAACTGTTGAATTCAACTATTAGTTTTACCTCCTTTTATCCTTCTCACGACAATCCTAATAGTTGAACCTAATAGTTAAAACAATCAAACTCACACCGTTTTCTCACCCCCAAAACCCACCCCAGTCTCCCTCTGAAACCTAATAGTTGAATTAGTTGAAGTCTCACGTATACGTAGTATACGTGAGACTGACCAAACTATTATTCAACTATTAGTGAAGACTTCACCTAATTAGGTAATAGTTGAATAATAGTTGAAATTCCCTCCAAACTCCCTCCAAATTGATACCTCTAGGGGGTTGCCGTTTCTAGTAAAATAACTTATAATATTAATAAATACAATAAGTTATTTGGAGGGATCGAAATGAAAGAAAAAGTCGTACCTGTCGTTAAAAAACGTCGGGGACCTAAAGTTCAAGAAGTAGTAGAGTCTCCGACTAATTGGCCTCCTCTTCTTCAGACCAAGCTCAAAGAAAAGCTGATCAAATACGAAGCAAAGATTTTACGAACTTGGAAAACCGTAGGAACGGGAACTTTAGTATATCATGTTGAAGTCCAGCTACCTGATGGATCTACCACGAAGTGGAAGTCGTCACGCGCACCCGAATGGTGGGGCTGGATATCTTAGATGTTCGGGAGTTGAGGTTAGCCTCCTTTCCATACAACTCCCGAACTTTTTTATCAGGAGATTAAGATGGCAATTCAAGCTAAATTAAAAGATGACGTGACTATGAAGAGTATCGTAGCCTGTGGGGGAATTGTATTCTATAAAGATTGGCAGGATGTTCCCTTTTGGGAAGAAAAAGCCGCTAAGAATAATCCGTACTTAGATACTAGGGAATTGGTCAAAGAAGTTCAGACTAAAGTTGAAGAACCTGTTAAAGAAGAAATTCCTATCATCAAAGCTGAAACTCCAGTAGAAGAAGTTACTATTGAAGAGCCTCAAGAGATTTCTCTTAAAGAAGAGAAGAAACCAGCAGGGAAGAAATCTAAAGGTCAAAAAGCCGTAGATGAAATCTCATTTGAGGATCTTACCAAATAGTTGTTGTTCATGGAGAATTAACTTATAATAAAAGAGTAAGCGGTCCTAAGGAGATAGAATGACAGTTCGTCTAGGAGTCCTCCAAGATTATGAAAGCATTCGAAAGTCGAATAATTCGACTAACGCTCTGGAGAACTCTGCTTACTTCCCTAATGCGATCCGTGAAGATCTAGAAAATGGGTATCTTATTTTCGATGATGAGACTCACGGGTTTTTAGCGTTCTATCCAACCAAAAAGTCCGATCCTCCGAGAGTAACGATCTATAATATCTACGTCCCAAAGTCTTCTAGAAAGAAAGGGTCTGGTTTCCAGATGGTGGAATTCTTACGGGAATTGTATCCAGACCGCCCGATATTGGCGAAATGCCCTGTAGACATTGAATCTAATAAATGGTATGAACATACCGGATGGAAGCTCAAAGAGGTTCTTCCTCCTGAAGGTCGTAGAAAACGAGCTCTTAATCTGTGGGTCTATGAGGTAGAATCATGACTCAGGTTACGCCAGGATCACGAGTCCGAGAAGTAACTCCTTCAGAAGGAGTTAAGAGATGTGGTGCTACTAAATCTGATGGTCAACCGTGTCGTGGATATGTGGTCCCAGGGGCTAATAGATGTAAGTTTCATGGAGGTGCAGTTCCCCGAGGGATAGCTAGTTCTAATTTCAAGGATGGGAAGTATTCAAAATACTTGCCCACCGGCTTGCTTGAGATCTATAAGCAGACTCAGGAAGATGGAGAGCTTCTATCCCTGGAGGATGAGATCCGATTAGTAGATGTTAGAGTTCGTGAGCTTCTAGGTCAGCTAGAGGCGGGGCCTTCTGACGAAATTTGGGAGAAGGCTCTAGGGTTGGTAGGATCTCTTCGTGCTTATGTCAATCAAGAAGAGTATAGTAAGGTGCCTGCGGTCTTGGAAGCCTTGGACCGGTTGGTCTTGGAAGGTAGTAATGAAAAGGAAGTTTGGCAGGGTGTCCTTCAACTTATGGAGACCCGTCGACGTCTGGTGGAAGGAGAAAGAAAACGTCTAGTTGAAATGAACCATGTTATTACGAGTGAGAATGCTATGGTTCTAGTAGTTGCATTAGCTTCGGCGGTCAAAAAATATGTCACAGACAAAAGTACCCTCAACAAAATCTCGCGAGAGCTTGTTCACATCACTGCGGGACAACCTGGCGAGGTCCTTGGATCCGTCCGGTTCCCTGAATGAGAAGTTCGCTGCTCGCTATTGGAATGATCCAGTAGCTTGGGTGAACAATTGTATCATTCATACTAAGGGGGGACCGGCTGCGTATCAAGAGGATGTCTTATCTCGTGTTTCTATAGAAAAGCGGGTAAGTGTCCGGGGACCTCATGGTCTAGGGAAGTCTACCCTGATGGCATGGGCAGTTCTGTGGTTCGCTACCACTAGGGATTCACTTGGGGTTGATTGGAAGGTTCTTACTCTTGCATCAGTTTGGAGGCAGTTGGAAAAGTACCTTTGGCCAGAAATCCACAAGTGGGCTCGCCGATTGAATTGGGTGGAAATAGGACGGGAGCCTTTTACCGATAGAGAATTGCTTCAACTCTCGCTTCGCCTAAAGACGGGAGAAGCATTTGCGGTAGCTTCAGATAATCCTGAATCTATCGAAGGTGCTCATGCGGATTATATTCTCTATGTGTTTGATGAAGCAAAGATCATCCCAGATGCAACTTGGAATAGTGCTGAAGGTGCTTTTTCATCTGGTTCCGAAACCTATTGGCTGGCAGCTTCTACTCCAGGAGAGCCTCTAGGACGGTTTTACCAGATCCAAACTAAGGTAAGAGGGTATTCTGACTGGTGGGCACGGCATGTTACATTAGATGAAGCAGTTCAGGCAGGTAGAATTAGTAAAGATTGGGCAGAAGCCCGTCGCATCCAGTGGGGTGAGAATTCTGCTGCTTATAAGAATAGAGTTTTAGGAGAGTTCGCAGAGAGTTCTTCTGATGGAGTTATTCCTCTTGCTTGGGTGGAAAAAGCTATTGACCGGTGGTATGATCTTCAGAAGAAAGGTTCCCCCAAGCGTCTATCAGCTTTCGCAGTTGACGTTGGGAGAGGAGGTGATCCTTCTACTATTGCTCCGAGATATGAGATGTTTATCCCTACGATTTTCAGGTCGGATACATCCGATACCATGCACTTAGTGGGAGAAATCATTTCCCATGTAGGTAGTAGAGATATCCCAATCGTTATTGATATAATCGGTCTTGGGGCTGGTGTTTATGATAGACTCAATGAGCAGAAGTATAATGTTATTTCCTTTATTGCTAATGAGTCAACTCTCTGGGAATCTAGGTCAGGGAATTTTAGGTTTTCAGATACAAGGTCAGCTGCTTGGTGGAATGCAAGAGAGCTTCTAGATCCCTTTAGTGGGCCAGGTCTCGCTTTGCCTCCAGATGATGAAGATTTATTGATCGGAGATTTAACCGGTCCCACTTGGAAATATATGTCAGATGGTAAGATCAAGGTTGAAAGTAAAGATGTGTTAAGGACGAGATTGGGTAGGTCTACAGATTATGGTGATGTGATTATCATGTCTCTATGGGCTGAAGGATCTTCTCGTCAAGTTACTTGGGAAGACTTGGTCGGATTATCTCATGTGGAAGGGTATGTTAGTCGATGGGCATAATTCAAAATATACGTAATTTATGGAATGGGCGAACTGATGCTCCTCTGGAATCTTCTCCTGTAGAAGCTGAGGCAGCTCCTAGGGCTCCTTCCCAATACGTTACAAAAGAGGTCGGGTCTTCGGGGTTAGATCTAACCGGAGGTTGGGTTCGTGAAGCCTATACTTCTGAGCTCTATTGGCCCCAGGTAGCTCCTCTCTATCTACGTATCTGGAGAAGTGATCCTGAAGTCACCGTTGTTCGTGTGATCATGGAAACTTTAGCATCTAAGATTCAATTAGGTGTAGAGATTCCCGAACACGAGGGAAGCAGGGAGCTGGATAAGCCGACCGATGATGATAAGAAAGCCCAGGATTTCATGTATGAAGTTCTGGAAGACCTAGAGGGAGGGATCCAGTCCTGGTTGACGTCATGTATGTCTAGAGTTCCTTTCTTCGGTTGGGGATGGTGGGAAGTCCTGCCTGGAATTAGGAATCCTAAATGGAAGCCTCCCGAAGGTGACCCTTGGAGATCTGAGTTTTCAGATAATCTGGTTGGGTATCGTCGATTTGCTTTTCGACACTATTCTTCATTCTTTCAATGGGATGGAGATGATCGAACCGGTCGGATTAACGGAATGATTCAACTAGCTCCTCCGAATCCTCAAGTAACCATTCCTCTACAGAATTCTCTTCATATCAAGTTTGGAGATCAAGATAATCCCGAAGGTTTAGCAACTCTTGAAGCCATGTGGAGACTTGAAAGACTCAAGTATGGTCTTGAAATAGTTCAAGGGATTGGGTTTGAACATGCTGCAGGGTATTTGAATGTAGAAGCAACCAAGACTTTAACGGATACCGATAGAGATTTCGTGAAGAAGGCAGCTCGTGCTGTTCTTACTGCTCAAGAAGGGAATTATGCTCTTTGGCCAAGTGGATTTAAAGGTGAGCTAAAGGATGTCCCATTTCAAGCTGCATCTAGTATCCTAGATGCTATTCGATATTATGGGATCCTCAAACTTGCTCTTTTAGGTATGCAATGGGCTGCTCTAGGAACCTTATCCCCATATGGGTCGTTCTCTACTATGCAGGATGCATCAAGTCTATTCTTGACTACCTATAATGCTATGGTTGAAGGATTTGTCAATCAAGCAGACCAGCAAGTAGGGAAGAGACTATTCTCATATGAAGCAAATCAAGCAGCATTCCCAAATAGAACCCGACGTCCAAAGATTACTATTCTTCGTCGAGTGGAGAAAGGTGTCAAGCTTACAGAATTAGGTCAATTCTTACAAGCTATTTCAACTATTCTACCGATGGATGATGAAGATCTCTTAGCAATTCGTCGGTCGAGTGAAGTGCTTCCCGATAGACTCCCCGAAAATGGGAAAGTAATTGCTCAGCCAATCGGAGGTTCCGGGTTTGTAACTCCTACGGGAACAGCAGGATCCAGTATGCCTAAAACTGCACAGAAGGTTGAGACATCGGGAATTAAAGAGGAAGCTCCACAAGAAGAAGGAGTCTCCGAAGAAGAGGGAGAACTTGCATTACGTCGTGTCCTAGTTAGTGATGAAGAGATGCCGACCGATGTTAGTCATGAAGCCGATACAGTAGGTCCTGATAGTTTGAAGAAAGCTCTTACTAAGTTTAGATCTTGGGCAAGAAAGAATGCTCCTGAATTTGTATCAATTTTAGATGCTAAAGTTGAGGATTCTTCTGATGATGAGTGATATTACTGTAGACTGGGCTCAAACCAAGATCTATAGAGAGATTATTCATGATCTCGCTTCTAGAGTTGGGTTTATATTTGATCGGAGTATCGGTAGGTATCGAGATCTTGCTACTGGAAGATTTGTCTCAGAAAAATCATTGGGAGTTTTAATGAATTCCTATGCAGATGATTTTTTAGCTTATAATATAGATAAAATTACCAGTGATTTCCTAGATGGTAAGATTACTCTAACAGTTTGGCAAGAAAGAATGGCTAGAGAATTAAAGGATGCTTATGTGGTTACAGGTTCCGTTGGTCGAGGAGGTCGATATCTAATGGACTATAGTGATTATGGTCGAATAGGTGGACATCTTCGTGCGGAATATCGGTATTTAAATCAGTTTGCTCAGGAGATAAAGCTTGGGACCCTATCTTCTGCTCAAATTCGATGGAGAGCACATCTCTATGCTCGTGGGGCTCAAATGTCCTATTGGGAAGGTCGTAGAAAAGCTTTTCAAGATGCAGGTAAGTCTCTCGAGAGGAGAGTCTTACATCCTGCAGAGCATTGTGAGGATTGCATTCAATATGCTGCTCAAGGTTGGCAATCAATTGGTACTTTTCCTCCTCCCGGTCTCGGGTCCCGTTGTATGCATGGGTGCCGGTGTTCGATGGAATGGAAGTGAGGTGAATAATGCCAGAAGAAGTTAAAGATCTCTTGGAATTAGAAGAAGTTGATTCTCAAGAGAATCCCTCGCAGGATCCATTAGAAGAACCCTCTTCTCAAGAAGAGGAGATCTATTCATCGATTTTTTTCGTGAATTTATCTCTTCCGGATTTGATTGAAGGTCGTTCTTTCGATGGAGTTGCTTCTGGAGTATTTACGGATATGTTTGGGAGGAAAGTCGAGCTTAGGCTAGAAGATTTTCCTGAATACGTCCAGAATACTCAAGAGTTGATTGATGCATCAAAGACAGAATCAGGAGAAGTGGTCGGTCTCCCAATTGATGCAGCTGATCACAATAAGGGAGATGCTGCGGGGTGGATCGTAGGAGTAGAATTAGCAGGGTCTGTTATTCGATTTATCCCTAGATGGACAGAACGGGGGATCGAATATCTCAAGAAAGGGATCCGCAGAATGTTTTCTCCTACGATAAGTCTTTCGAATAAGACAGTCCTTGGAGGGAGTTTGACCAACTGGCCGGCGACTCGAGATTCTCGAGGGAAAGTTCTTTTACGTCCCATCGAGCTTTCTTCGAGTCTTCACACAATTACATGGGAGAGCCCTAGTGCGGAAGATCGACTACGAGGATTCTGTAAAACCTCTCTTCCAGATTGTGAATTAGAGAGTATTCATCCAGAGTATCTATCTATTAGATCCGGAAAAGATGATAAGCTCTATCGTGTTAGTTATACCCTAGACTCATCTGGGGTGTATAATTTAGGGGATCCTTCGACCTGGGAAGAAGAGATACTTCCTTTGAAGGATCCTACTCTTGAAGGAGATAAAAATATGGGTGAATTATCTCAAGAACAGATGGCAGAGCTTGCCCAGAAAGTTGCAGGGATTTTAGCCGAGTCACACAAACAGTCGTCTCCTCCCGATCCTTTAGCGAATTTGCTAGAATTGGAAGGACTTACCGAAGATGCTAAGAAACAGCGAAAGATCGAACTTCAAGGCCAATTAGCAGCTATTCGGAAACAGGCTGAGTTAGAGTACCGAGAAGAGCTTGCTCGTCTCTCATTCGAGAATTCAATGATGGAACTCTCTCAGAAATTAACCCAGGGGTTGGATGAAGCTCCTCGAGGATTTCGTGTTTCAGCTGAAGAGCTCAAATCTCATCTGTTGAAGCTACCTCATGAGGAAGCAAAGTTCTGGGGTGAACTTATGACTCACACACTTGTTGATGGCTTCATTGAATTCAGTGAGCGAGGGTCTGGGAAGGCTCCCAAGGGAACCCATCAACTCCCGGATGAAATCGTGAAAAAGTTAGATTCTGGAAGTTTTACTCTCAGTGATCTAAGTAACCCGATCCTTGAACTTGGTGATCTAGATCAGTATGATCTTACCAAGTGGGCTCAGAAGTAGGAGATGAAATTATGACAGCATTAACTGCAAATGTGAATCGCCCCTATCGAATGCCTCCGGGAGGTCTACGCCTGGAGAAAATTCCTTTAGCGGGATACACAAATTATGGAGCTGGTAATACCAGTTTTACTGTGTACAAGGGCTCTTTGATGTTCTGTGATATCTCAGATACTGATGGATACTTCTCACCAATTGCGGGAACTCCTACAACAGGGGATGTATTTGGAGGTGTCGCAATGGAAAAGCAAGTTGTTAGTTCTGCTGATACAGCAGATGGGTCAGTAGTTTGTAGTGTTGCTCTTGATGGTGTTTGGGGGTTTGCCAAAGGTAATCTTGCTCAAACAGATCTAGGTGCAACTATCTACGCTACGGATGATAATGCTATTACTTCCGCTTCTACAGGAGCAGTCCCAATTGGGATCTTGGAATTAGTAGATTCGACTTATGCGTGGGTCAACATTGGTGACTACACGATGAAGCCGCAGGCATAGAGGAGGATTAGATTATGATTACTCGTTCAGATATTGCTGCTCACTTAGAACGGTCAGTTCGGGTAGGATTCTTAGCAGGTGGTAAAGAGTATCGCCCTCTTCGAAGTCCTTTCGTCCGAGAAGTCCCTTCTGATGGAGCTTTCGAATCTTATGCTGATATGGGCATGCTTCCATGGCCTATTCAGAACGCAGGGATGATGGGAGCAGGTGGTACTGATAGCCGTACCGGAGCAACGGTTACAAATCGTATGTCCGGAGGTCGTCAGATTACTATCATTGGTGGCCAAGAAAAGTCAATGATCGTTTATAATACCGATTGGGAAATTGCTATTGGTATCGAACATAACGCTATTGATGATGACAAGGTTGGTGACTTGGAAGCTTGGGCTCGGGGAGCTGCTTCGAATTTTGAAAAGCATAAAGATTATCTAGCCTTCAGTGCTTTGAATTCAGGAGCTGCGAGTACTTATGGGAATGCTTATGATGGCCTGTCATTCTTCAATGATTCACATGTTGATAAGAGTGCAGAGTATCAGACAGTTCAAGATAACAGCTATTCTCTAACCTTGAGCTTAGATAATTTCCAGACTGTAAAAATCGCTGCTTCTAAATTCTTAGATGATCGAGGTCAGCCGGTTGGGTTTAATCACAACTTACTTATTGTCCCTCCTGATCTTGAATATATGGCTGCTCAGATTACTTTGAATCGAGAAGCTTATGATACAGGTAACCGGGAAATGAACCCGTACGCAGGATCAGTTCGATCAATTATTGCTCCAGGTGGTTGGTTAGATTCAACTGCTTGGTTCTTAATTGATGGGAGCCAGCCTCAGAAACCTTTGAATCTTCAAGTTCGTAAGCAACCTTCATTAATAATCTGGGATGAAGAATCTCAAGGTGGAGGTGGAGTTCGTTACTACAAGTGGCATGCTCGATACTCCGTATTCTACGGTGACTGGAGATTAGCAGTCATGGGTAACACCTAAAAGGAGGTGTCAAATGGCTGGTGAAACTAATTTTACAACTGTTGTAGCCAATCTAACGGGGAACGTGACTGGAGACGTAGCAGGAAATTTAACTGGAGACGTGACTGGGAATGTTTCGGGTCAAGTTTTAATTGCCGCTCCTACTGCGTACGATGGAGGTACGGGGAATAAGGCAATTAGTCCTTCGATCGGGGCTGCTTCTCTTACTAAGGGGTCCGCGGGAACAGACTATACTCTAGCTGTTCCAGGAACTGCAAATATTGGGAAGAGAATCAAGGTCTACTCAACAGGAGCATATGCTCATGTCGTTACTGTAACAGGACTACTTGGAGGGAATACCCTTACGTTTGCTGAAGCTGCAGGAGCAGGGTTTACTCTTCTTGCAATTTCAGCTACAGCTTGGGTCGTAGAGTCCTTGAATGGTATTACTCAAAGTCAGGTTGGTTGATCGTAGGCTGTTTCAAGAGGTTTCTTTTGAGACAGCCTACAGACCTCTCCTGTGGACTGTAAGAGTACTAGATGGTCCCCTCCCCATCTAGTACTCGAGGAGATTTT
>JAKPKF010000229.1 GCA_029553845.1 bacterium
GCTTTCGTGTACCAAAATCGTGCCCCAGCGTTATACATAGTTTCAAAATTGATCGTTCCTGACCAATGACTTGTGTCTGTTCCTAATACCCTTTCCATTATCCTATCCTTTCATTGTCTGAGTTACAACCCAGATAAACCAGCCTTTGCCTTTCGGTAATTTAGATCTTGTCATAGTCACCTCTCATTAATTATATCAGGTTATTCACGGGATTATAACGCCATAAAATGTCATCGTCGCTGAAATTGGGTTGTCAAATTGGATTATTCCAGCACCCCATGCCGACCCGTCTGGCTTATAAATATTTCCATAAATTGTTCTACTCATTCTCATTCCTTTCGTAATCTCGTTCGTGTTCGCATCCGTGACCAAGTCCTAGCACTGTCAAGATTTGCAATAGTTTTTTCATCTCTGCTCCTTATGTTAATTCTACAGTTCCGAATATAGACAATCTTTTATCTATGCCAAGAGTCCAATTCAGGCCAGTTGCTGGCCTTGCCTCTGCTACTCCAGTATCTCTTACGTAAGCAGCGGCTGCTTCCAGTCCGCCGCCGTTAATTATCCAGCCGCCGCAGGCAGCAAAATATTTAGGAGATATTCCGGATGGCAAAGTTAATATTACCGCGTTGTTCGCTGTCCCACCTAATGTAAATCGCGCATCGACAAAATATGTGAACGTTTTCCCCATTGTATAATAACGGGCTACGTTTAGACTTACTGATGATATTGTCATTGATCCGGAGGCCGACCATGAAGGCGTCCAATCCTGCCACACGCCACCGAGTGCTATAGGAGACTCTACTCCCAAATCGTTTTTTACAAATGGCAACCCCCCATCTTTAGCATATAACGACACCTGTCCGCTTGCTGGTGTTGAGGGAGTGGTGATTTCATTCAAAAATAATATGCTGCGGGCTTTAGCTAGGAATGTTGATATCTTACTTTTCTTCTTGGCATTTGTAGCAGCTGAGTCTTCAATCAAAACAATGTCGTCATCCGCTAGGGATGTTTTCTCGGTTATTGCTGCGATTTCACCTGATACATTGTCGTGAATAGCATTTTCATCTGTACCGCTACCACTCGAAATATTCAGCAACTTAACTTTTTTCTTCACATAACTTGCTTCACTATCTTCAATTAAGAGCAAATCATCATTATGTAGAGTAGTTTTCTCAGTAACAGCACTGATCTCATTAGCAACATTATTATGGATTGCGGCTCCATCCGTGGCAGCACTACCAAAATCTAAGCTGACAACTCCACTTCCATCATCTGTAAGAGTGCCATTTGTGACTTTTATTTTGTTTACACTAGAAACAGAGGGTGTTCCATCTTGTTCTTCAACAGTTATTGATCCACCTCCACCAACCTCAGCCCAATTACTCCCATCATAATAAACGAATTTACCCAGAGTTGTATCATACGCCTGCATACCCTCAACAGCACTCAAAGCATCTAATTCAGCAGTAGTGCCTTTGTAGAGTATTGAAGGTTTTCCTAGTTGTACATCTGATTTTTTCATGCTATTCCTTTACTAACCAAATATTGAATAGACTCTTTTTAAATGGTTTGTAATATTTTCGACTTTTTGTGCCGAGAAAGATTCACTATACCCAATTAATTCATATGCTGAGAATTTACCATATTCTCTAGGACCTATCCTTGTTCCAATATGTAAAGGATAATTTGTGCCAGTATCAACTATATTATTACTAGAACCAATAAATTTCCCATCAATATAAACATTTGAATTCGTTCCATCATATGTATATATAACTATTGTAAATTTAGTTTTTATATATTCAGAAGATTGATAATTATTATGCCAGAAATGAACTCCCCAGTAACCATTTCTAGAATTTATTCCCCAGGCTTTATTTGTTTCCTGGTTGCCATAATGTAATATATGGCTTAAAGTGTTCACCCCAGCAAAACATACTACAGCTATCATTGATCTTACATTTGCACCGCTAACAAATGTAGTTGGACTTAAAAGAAAATCGTTTGAACCATCAAACGAAATGCAATTTCCATCCCAATATGGTTTATTTGTATCAGTATTTTGAATAGCATCATAACTATTTCCTGATAAATCTTCCCATTTTGATACTAATCCTGATTCGTTACTAATAACTCCTGATTTTGAGCTAAACCAAAAATCTAAAGCCCCATACATTTTAGCGTTAAAACCTAAATTTGGATTGACTAAACCTGGATATCTTGTTCTCCCACGTAAAGCATGGTTTAGAGTCATTAGCTTATCCTGTTTACAAAACCGTGAATAATTACCACATTTGCTGTTTCGGCAAACGCTCTCACGACAAGGGAATTTGTAAGTAAATTTCCAGGAATAATTAGTTGTAATCCACTTTGACCAGGCACAGTGCATGGGATATTTCCGTCAGGAGCAGTCTCTTCTCCCCATTCAATCGTGAGTTTTACATCAGCAGCTCCAGTATTAACAGCTTGAATCCATATCTCATCCAATGCAGACACATGAGCTGTGTGGATAATATCTCCTGGTGTTGCTGTTTGTGTAACCTTGATACCTTTTCCATCTATTGAACCACTTAATTTTAGTTTCGTATAAGTTGACATATTACCTCACATAAATACCTGAACTTCAAGAATATCTGCACCGCCTGTACCACCACCGCCTTCACCAGCTATGAATTTACTATTAGTTTCATCATACACAAGAACATTACCATCTACAATCCCTGTTAAATCTACATCAGATAGATTACTCATTGATCCAAGAGTAATCGTAGTGTGCATAGCTACTAAAACTGATAGATTTCCTGCACCAGTAGCAATCTGATCTATGTCTATCGTTAAAATATCCCCTGCTACCAGAGTAACAACATCAGGACTACCAGAAGTAGCAACTCCATCTACATCATCATAAGCCAATTCCGGTCTGCCACTTTGTGTTGTAAATATTGTTGTCCCATTTAGATTCACATCAACTATTGTGCTTCCTGTACTTCCCTGATCTTTACAATGAATCATCACAGCTTCAATAGTAGAATTTCTTGGAACAATATATGTACCACCTACATCAGTTTCAACAACGAGAGCACCATCAATAAATTCTAACCAATCTCCTGATGTTCCTCCGCCTCCTCCACCAGAAGAAGCACCTGGAATCCATTCATCAGCTCCTTGATCGTAAATGATTCCATCACCGTCAGCTAAACCAGATAAATTCAGAGGAATACCTTTTATCTTTTGGGCATCATGGTCAAGGTTAGTTATATCCGTTTCAACATGGGTATGACCAGCAATAAATGTATCTATTTGATCGTGAGTATTCGTTCCTATATCGGTTAGAGATGTGTGACTCTTGGTGGTTATATCTGCTATATCAGAAATAGTTTTATCTACTTCATCCCATGTAAGAGTTCCTATTAATTCATCGTAATTTAGAGCTCTCCACATGGGAAACCGAAGATCAACAATATCTACAACTTCACGATTTACAACAATTTCAATTTGGCTATCATATCGGCGAACAGCGGCTAATTTATAAATCATTGTTCCAGTTGCAGCAGGAACATCAGCAAGAGTTAGTCCACCTTCATCTTTTTCTACAATACCATCAACTACTTCTATTTCTCCATCAGTGTCTATGCCAATAAGAACGTATTTCTCTTTATCAGTAGAGGGAAAATAATTTGTGAGATTAATTATTGTAGGGATAGGTTTTCCTTGTGTGTTTGTATCTGCTACTAATTTATATTCTGTTCCTGTCCAAGCAATTCCTGGATACACCTGAACTTGTAACCCAGAATAAGGAAGTACCATCAGAGGAACAAATTGTTGAAGATGTACTTTGACAACATCTGTACCACCACCAACTCCATGTCCCATCCACTCGTGCTGATTTCCATGCTTTCCAACCCCATCTATAAATTCACTGGCTTTTGTAGACTGTTGACCTAAAACCCTAAGAGTATTAGGAAAATCAGGAGTATATCCTACCCACACAGGTAAATTATTCACATAAGGGACACCAGAACAAACAGCAGTATTGACTGAACCTGCTATACGAACATAGGCTTTTCCTTCTCCTGCATCAACCTTGCCAAATCCATTACCAAGTAAACCAGAGAATATACGAGGGGCTTGTGCTTTCTCATCAAATTTCTGCTTGAATGTTCTACGAAGTTTACTCATTATGCACTTCCTGGTAGGCAAACATTATGTAGAGAAACTGAGTTAATTACAAATTTAATCATTGGAATTGGTGTAATAAAGAAATAAGAAGCAACGTTTATTACAAAACCACCTCCACCACCAGACGTAGACACTGTAACCACAGGATGAAATTCTGGCCCAATAGGTGCACCAGGGCAATTATATTCATCTGTTTCAAGTTCAGGTGATGGAGCTATCCAATTCCAAGCAAGTGGTCCAGGCCAATTTTTAATTCCATTAAGAGTTATGGTTCTTCCACCTCCACCACTAACAAACTCAAAAACATATCCAGCTTTTACTTTCACCCATCTTCCAGCCCAGTTAGGGTTAAGATTAATCTTAGTCCCAAACAACCATTCAACATTAACACTGCCAGAGAATTGTCCTGTAACAACAGAGTATATCCCATTGCCATACTTCATCCACTCTACCGTATCTGTCGCCCAGCTATTCCAAGGATGTCCAGTACCGATCATTGCACTTACCCCAGTAACTAAATGCAACTTTTCAGAACTCGGAAGCATAATCCTTATTCCGCATATCTCAGTATTACCGATATTATCAAAAGTACCAGATCGAACAAATTGAGAGGTTACAGGGTCTTTTACTCCTGTTGCGACAATAGAGCCATCACAAGCATAAGCCTGAACTGTGTAACTTGTATCTGTATTACTTAATACCCACGGGTCTGATGGAGTTGCTCTTGTGTAAACACTTCCTCGTATTTCATATCTTGTTTTATTTGCATGATCTACACTACGCAACACTCCCCGCATCCCTAATTTTACTTTACTATAGGCATCAGCACTTAACTCAACTCCTGACCCATAAGTACCAGTATAAGGCCCGTTTTGTCCTGCGTCTGTTAGACACGTAGGTGTTGCTCCTTCTTCTGGAGAAGGTATAACTGGTTCCGGTGGCACATAAGGGGGATTCCAATTCCAATTTCCTGGCGTTGGTGGAGGAGTCAGACCAGGCCAGCTGTAATCTTCAAAATCCGGTATCTCAATATTAGGCAATCCCTCTAGCATTGGTGGGATAACTTCGATGGTGATACCCGGATTAAAAGGTATCGTACCTTCCTGTCCCGAACCTGTTTCACCTTCACATTCTAATACCGTAGATAGAATTCCTGTGGAATTATCGAATCTGTGCTCTATTCTGTTGATTACTAATTTATAGTTAGTAAGAGAGATTTCCTTTGCGTTATGAGTAGAGCTTACAGTAATATCAATATAGTGATTAGTATTAATATCAATCATAGGGTTGAAAGCAGATAGTTCTAAATCTATAACTCTAAATGGATTATTCATTCTGGCATAAATTAATCCTGATAAATTATTCGCATGTGTTTGATTATCAAGAAGAAGTCGATCTTGAGAATAGGATAATCCTAATCTGCTCATTACGGCACCGGGAGCTTTTGAGAATAAAGGATCTGCTGTATCATCTCGAATACCAGATATAGATACGATTGTTACTGGCAAGGATATTATTCTATCCATTGTAAGGGGATCGAGCCAATCTCCACTATCAAGACTTATCACAGTAGAATATGATCTACTTGCAGGGACAATAAATTGAGAAGGCACTTTACAGAATATTCTTCCATATCGATCAGAAGTAATTTCAGCAAGTAGAGTTTCATAAGCAAAGGTTTTTATCTGGTCCCACAAAGAAGCTAACTGAGCATCTAGAGAATATACAATCTTCGTATCTCCGGTAGGATAGAAATCAGAGAAATTTAAAACAGTAGTTCTCCATTCTAAGAAATGCCATAATCCTTTATCAACTGTTAGGTTTTGGAATTGAGTCCATGCTGTTGGAGTTGCAGTAACCAGCTCCATTCCACTAGGATATCCTGTTTCTTGTTTTAACCAATAATGTAATCCTGATACTCTCATTTGTACTTCTGAATATTCAGGCGATACTCGTACAGTTTCTTCA
>JAKPKF010000264.1 GCA_029553845.1 bacterium
CCCAATGCAGACGAAGTATCGCTTGAATATGTCAACGAAACTACTTCTACTACACTTGATAATACTTCTATTGTAGTAGATGCTGATTACACCATTAAAACTACACCAATTACTATCAAAGAAAATGAGACTGATGTTTTATCAGTAGGTGTAAAAAACTCCACTACTTGTAATCAACCTGCTACCTATGTTGACTCTCTTTCCATAATACCAGTTTCAGGTGATGATGTGTTATACCCACAGGATTTAGCATTTATTAGTGGTGTAAAACCGTCACAGAAGCGTAAGGTGGAGGTGAAATAAATGTTACGTAAGATAGAATATCAAGGTGATTTTCCTACAATGGAAAGTCACATTCAATTTTCTGTAATAGAAATACAGACAAAAGAAGTAGTCAATGAATTTGAAGAACCTGAAGAGTATAATGTTGCATACCTTGATGTTGCTGAAACTTATCAGGCGATTGTTGATTACGAGACAATTATTTCCTACGATGAAGAGGGTAATGAAGTAGAAGTGCAGAATCCTATTTACGAGACTGTTGAAGTAGATATGGATTCATTCTCCCTTCCTGCTACATGGGATGAAATTCAGAATGTGTTGCACTTTGATTTCAAGATTAAAGATAGACTCTATACCTTCTGTAACACTCCAGGAGCGATTAAAGTAGGATTACAAGATTCTATCATATGTAGAACCGTGTATGAACCTGTTACAATCAATTATGGTGACAAGGGTAACATTACACAGAAACAGTCCTACATTAAGCGTTTTGAAATGCCTACTGTACCTCCACTTATGGTAGTCAATGGTATGTTCACTTTACAGAATGATAACGATGAGTTTATTGAACAATACTCAAAAGAACAGATGACACTTGAAGATATTGAACTTTACCGTGATGGTGTTTTTATTAAAAATTATAGGTGAATAAAAATGAATGAATTTGGCAATGCTTATATTGAAAAAGTTTGGTGCAATTCTGTTAGAACTCCTAAACCCCTTAAGGTTATTCCTTACAAGAAAGATTTTAAAGTATTCTTCAGTGTGAAGGGAACAGAAATAGGTAGAATAACGATTGGTATATTTGTGGATGATATTCTGGATCAGATGCTTACCACGAATATTCTAGAGAAAAATAAGAGTCTTGCAATTTGGTTCTGGTATCCTTACAAGCGTAAGCAAATGGGTAAACATGTAATCCAATTCAAGATTGGCGAGGCAACCGACAGAACCATTGATTCTGTTACGTGGAAATATACTTCTGATAAATATATA
>JAKPKF010000265.1 GCA_029553845.1 bacterium
TTCCGCAACATTTGTTGCTAACTCTCTTATAACAAAATCATTTGCTGAAAGTCTCGTTGGAGAAGTTTCAACAAGATTAAGTACTGCAGAAACTGACATAACCAATATCGAGACTTCCCTTGGAATTCTTAATAACTGGAACGTTTCTCAGGATGCTTCAATAGTAACTCTAAGAAATACAACTCTATCAGCTCTTCAGACTGCTAATAACGGTTTAACAGCTAATGATACAAACGTAGCTCTCGGAGGTGCTTTAACTCACGATACTGATATTGATGCTGCTGGATACACATTCTCTGTAACTGGCGGATTAAGTGTCTATGGTACTTTAACAGTTGATGGCTCTGTAACTTATGTTAATTCAGTTGATCTAAACGTTTCGGATAACATTATTACAGTTAACTATGGTGAAACTGGAGCTGGCGTATCTAAAGGATTTGCTGGTCTCAAAGTTGATAGAGGAACAGAAGATGATTATGTATTTGTATTTGCAGAAGCAACAGATACATTCAGAATTGGTATCGCAAACGAATCAGGTCTTCCTACTGGAACCCAGGCGGTTGCTACAAGAGAAGATACCCCTGAAGGATTTGGAATCCCATTCTGGAATGGATCTCTTTATAGGTTCGATACTTCTTCTGGATTTGAATTCACTCCTGGAGTAGGACTTAGCTTACCAATAGCTACTGATGATCCTGCAGAAGCAACGGCTCTTATGATCACTCCTGCTGGATTGGTCGTTTCAAGAGAACTTGGAACAATGGCATTTGCAACTGCTACAGATTATACTCTTAAGACTCTATTTGATTCTTCCGTAGCTGCTATCTGGACTAAATTTGGTTCGGTTGATACATCAATTGCAGGTCTTGATACATTAACTCAGACTCATACAACTGATATTAATAATCTCGAAAGCTCAGTTGGTGCACTTGATCTTCTAACTCAGAATCATACTCAGAGTATTGCCGATCTTTCAACTGGTAAACTTGATGCAGTAGCAACTGTAACCGGAATTGCTGGTGGTCATGAGGTCTTCTCAAATGAAGCAGATAATATTGCTTATATTAAGAAGATCGTTGCTGGTACTGGTGCAACTATTACTTCAGATGCTTCAACAATAACGATTGCAGTATCAGGAGCAGCTGGTTACGTTAGTAAGTATGCAGGAACCTTTGATGGAACTGCTGGTACTTCTCTATCAATTACAGCCGCAACTCACGGACTAGGGATTGGACCTCTACAGGTAACTGTTTATGATGGAACAGACCAGGTTTGGGTAGATGTTGATTGCGCAGCTAACGGAGATATTACTCTTGAATGGACTGGAGGTTCACTAAGTGCATCTTGCAAGTACATCATCATGGGATAATAAAAAATCTCTAATTATAAAAAAAGGACTGGGCTCAAACCAGTCCTTTTTTATGAGATATATAAAATAAAATCTTATATTATGTCATACCTAACCTATAACGGAAAAAGAGTTATTTCTAATAATAAATATGTCACTGGAATAGGAGTTGACCAAATTTATTTGGCGAATTTTGATAATACTGATGTTACCCTTTCCGAATCAGCTCAGTCTTCAATACTCGGAGATATGAAATTGAATTTTAAAATGTATTTGGATTCAGATTCTGGTTTTGATAATCAAGTGCTGGGTCTTAAGGGGTCGAATACAGATTATTTTTTTATGTCTATGAAAGATTCTTCCATTTATGTAGCTACCAGTTCTGCAACTGGTTTTTCATGTGCTTCTTATCCTATATCTCCTTCTATGAGTCAAGCTATATTAAATTGCGAAATACGAAAAAATCCTTATGCGGGTGGTAGCCAACAATATTTGCCCTATTATTTTATGGTAAACGATGTTAGTTTACAACAGACTACTCATTTAGCTATAGGTCTTGCTGGATTATTAGGGAGTTTTTCTATAGGAAGCGGTATTACTTCAATAAATAATTTTGGAATAACTTTCAATAATAAAATGGGCGGAGGAACTCTTTGGGATATAAAAATAACAGA
The DNA here is from genome assembly GCA_029553845.1 of bacterium. The sequence goes on from JAKPKF010000265.1 coordinate 2,023, forward strand.
AGTATCTACAGGAAATATCCTTAATTTTTGGAAAGGATATGGAAATACATTAGAAGATTGGCTAGATTATGAAGGTAGCTTAGACGCTGTTTCAATAGATTCAATGGGAACTAGAACTGTTCCGGGATTTGTTCCTAGCTAAATAATTCCTTTGATATATAAAATATAAATATATA
>JAKPKF010000255.1 GCA_029553845.1 bacterium
TTAATGATAAAGATAAGAAAACCATTGTGTGCTCCAGCTCTGTAGATAACACACTCGTTTCTTTTCATCAACTCTTTGAGGTTTGTTTGCTGCATACGATTTTTTTAGTTAAAGTTAAATTAAATTGTTAAAGTTAATCATCGCATTCTACCAGTTTTCCGTTTTTTGCTTTATAATACACATCTGGCTTTATTTTTTTGCCATCTACTTTGGCTACTACAATGTTTTTAATTTTTTCCTTATCTGCGTCTAAATTCCACTCTACTGCTATTAACCAAGAGCCTAAAGCCCCCTCTACTTTTGAATTTACACCTAAAGCACAAGCAATTGAGTTTTTAGTCTTTACACTAGCTCTTGAGCAGCACCTTGTCGCTATAGCATTAGAGTATTCCCCCTTAGTCACAGCCGTTGAATAAGTTCCTGCCATTATAGCATCAGCATAATCCCCCCAAGTAATGGTGTGGGAAGAGTAGCTAGTTGCTATTGCTTGAGCATTGTCCCCCAAGGTTGATGCGGTTGAGTGCATACCCATAGCAATGGTTGTTGCCCCTTCCCCACTAGCCATAGCATTAGAGTTTTCCTCAAAAGTTATTATCTTAGACTTGTCCCCCTTTATTAGAGCCTTTACCATTTCCCCCGTTGCTACTAGATTGGTTTCTTTATCTTTAATGGTAATGTTTATTTCATCACCCGTGTTGATAATTGTGTTTTTTTTGTTTGTCATATTGTTTAAGTTAAGTTAGGTTATTTCTTCACTATACTCCCACTACCACCGCAATTGGTTAATTGTTTATGATATCATTATAATACGCAAATTGTATTTTGTAAATGGGTGATGTCTATATCTTTGCATAGACTGCTTCTCCGTTTGAGAAGATTCCTACGCAATTTAATTTATCAGTATAAAGCTCGAATGCTTTCTCAATTCTTTTAGTCTCTCTGTCAATAGCTGCTTGCACTGTCTTCGGTACTGGAATGTCGCATAAGTCTCCTTCTTCGTAATCTTCATCTCTGTCTTTAATAACATCGACCTGCCAATCAAAGTTTGTTCCGTTATAATAAGCTCCTCTGACAACTGCATAGATTGTTATTCTCCAGATGTCCCAGAAAACTAACTCTTTCTCCAAGAAGTATTCTCCAGGGTAATTTCTATCGTTGTCTGAGATGCTTACTTCTCTGTAGCCCTTAGATGTTAACTCGCTTGCAATGTTATCTTTTGCATCTCTCCAGTTCTCTGTCCATTCGTCTTCTTCTGAGACTGCAAAGATTTTACTTGCGTTCTTGTTATAAAAGTTTGGTGCAGACATAAGTTTATTTGATTAGTTTGTTAGATAATAACTTAACTAGTAGTAAGTATAGTATACTTACTACTAGTATAGTATAGTATACTTAGTTAGATAATGCTTCACTGTACTTCTTCTCTTTGATTAACTGAGAGAAGGTCTTTTTGTTAATCTTAGCATGCTCTGCTTCTTGTTGCTTAATAGCATCATCTAGCATGCTTTCTAGATTAGTCGTAGACTTTTCTAGATTAGTCGTAGACTTAGTAGTAGTCTTCTTCTCTTTCTTAGTAGTAGATTTATCTACTTGGGTCAGCTTAGTAGATTTATCTACTTGGGTCAGCTTAGCTTCTTCTCTCTTAGCTAGCATACTTTCATAAAGGGAAATAGCATTCTTCTTACTCTCTCCTGATACTATTACGTAACTCTTCTCTTCTCTGTACTCTTTCGTATACTTCTTTCTTGCTACTTTACGTAAGTACTTTCTGCTACTATGCTCTAGTATTACTGCATAGTCTTCTTTGTTAATGATAGCATTGTAAGGATACTGCATAATGTTAATGTTATGCATAGCTTAAAGATGCTATGCTATATTATACTATGTATACTATACTATACTATACTAGAAGTAAGTATACCAGTATCAGGTAGTATGCAATGTGCATTCTCCTTGATGCCAGTATTGTGGTATACTAATAGGATAATAATAGGATAATATACTGATAGTATTATTAAGTTAATTGATAAGGATATTTGATTGTTAAGGTACTGGTTTGTTTTGGATGCTTATATCATAATACGCAAAACGAAAAATGTAAATAGCTCTAAAAGGCCTGTAAACGCTACGTCAAAAAAGTTATTAACAATCGATGCTGTGCATCGTAACAGGTAACTGATAGTTTGGTGAGGTAAATTCTGTTCGTTTCGAGCTGTCTCCCAACGATGCATGGTGCTGCTCTCAGAAAGTAAGGGGGTATTGTTGCTGAATAGGGATAGGTTGTTTTGCTTACTGCTAGTTAGTATCTAGTCTAATCTTCTATCTGACAGACACCCTTCAATACTGTCGGCCACTCTCCATACTTCTATCTTTACGAGTCTATCAAATTTTTAGAAAGTCTGACGACTGAGAAAGTCTCGAGAGAGTTATCCAGAGCAATCACAAGAACAAGACCTCTAAGAAGATGGGGCTTTTGCAATTTTTTTTATATTATTTTTTATAAAGTCCAAAAAGCACCCAGAGTAAACCAATTGATTTTATTGACCTTTGTCACCTATTTACAAAACAATTGATTCGTGATATGATATACATGTTCAATAAATCACTTAGCTCGCGTATGGACTTATCAACAGTTTCGAAGGCATCGCTACAGAAACGAATTGATGCATATTTCGAATATTGCAAAAAGAAACAGAAACCAAAAACAATAACAGGCCTAGCACTTCATCTAGGCATTACACGAAAGACACTAACTGAATTCTCTAGGACAGATCGGCTAGGTGATGTTATCGAGAAAGCAAAATTACGATGTGAGAACGAGCTAGAAGAAAGACTGATATCTGGGATGCCAGCTACAGGTATCATCTTTGCACTGAAGAACAATTACGGCTGGCATGACAAATTAGACATTGATCAAACACTTCGAGGGACAATCTCGTTATCTGCATTATTCGACACAGCGGCTGCTAGACTACAGAACAGAAACGAAGAAGCTATTGAAGGCTCTACAGTTTCTGAGCTACCAGCTAATTCTGAAGTAGTAGCTGCAGAAGAAGACGATGACGATATTCCTGAGAATTTATTCACTAACTAGAAAACTATGCCGTTTAGCGTTTCTGGTTCTCGTTTACTGATATACGAGAAAGACACAGTAGGCTTATGCAAGTTGGGTACTATTCCGTTTGGTACTCCAGAGACTACTGCTAGCCTCTTTTCACGAGGTGCTTTAATTACTTGCGAAGAAGATGGAAAGATCTACCGGAATAAGGGAACAGTTGCTGCTCCTGTCTGGGAAGAACTTTCTTACGTGACTTCAGAAGACATTGATGAAAGCCTCATTCAGTCTGCTGATATTCTAATCTCAGCTGCTGACATTACTGCTACAGGTGCTGGTAAACTTGGCCACGCTGCTGGTGTACCATTAGTTGCTGATCCAGGTGCTAACAAAGTTGTAGACCTGATCTCTGCTGTCATGATTTACGATTTCGACACTGCTGCTTATACTGCAGGTGGAAACATTACTGTTAACAGCAACGGTGGTGCTGCTCTAACAGGTGCTGTTACTGCTGCTAACTCGTTAGGTGCTTCAACTGATAAGATTGTTAGATTTGTTCCGCTTTCAACAAGTGGCGTTGCGTTAACTGCAAATAAAGGACTTAATCTTGTCTCGTCTGCTGCATTTACACAACCTGGCACTGCTGCTGGTGTTGTTAGAGTTAAAGTCCTGTATCGTGTTATTACTACAGGGCTAGCGTAATCGATTACGAATTACATACGTAGTCAATCAGACCATGAATGACATAGAACTTTACATCAAATGGCAAGGCGACCCACTGCAATGGGTGTGCGACATGTTCAACTTACGCCCTCAGGGAGTTAAAGAAGAATATCAGACACTATACGATGCTGCTGTTGCTGATCGGAAGTTCTACGAATTCAAAGCTGGCTGGTTCAAACCGTTTGTCAAGGGTGAAGAAGTCACCTGGCAGCAAACTGCAATACTGATGGCAGTAGGTGCTGCTGTACAAAAGAAGGCATTACCGAGAATTTCGATTCGCTCTGGTCATGGAATTGGCAAGACAACAACGTTATCGTGGATCATGCTTTGGTTTCTGTTCTGTTTTAAGAACGCGCAGATACCGTGCACAGCACCTACTGGTGATCAGCTACATGACATTCTCTGGAAGGAGGTACAACTCTGGCTCTCGAGGATGCCGAAAGAGATTAGTTCTTTATATGAGTGGTCGAATGACTACATCAAGATGGTTGAATCTCCTCAGACTTGGTTTGCTAGAGCGAGAACAGCTAGGAAAGAAGCTCCTGAAGCTTTAGCTGGTGTTCATGGTGATGCTGTTCTTTACTTAATCGACGAAGCCTCAGGTGTACCAGAGGAGATTTTCAATACTGGGGAGGGCGCTCTTACTGGTGATAACTTCATCTTGGTGATGATTTCGAATCCAACACGTCTAGTCGGTTATTTCTTTGACTCGTTTAATCGAGACAGAGAGAACTGGCAGACGCTGCACTTTAATTCAGAAGAAAGTCCAATCGTTAATGCAAGATTTGTTCAACGTATTATTGACAAACACGGAATCAATTCTGATGAGTACAGAATTCGTGTTAAAGGAGAATTTCCAGCTGAAGACGCAATTGACAATGGTGGCTATCTACCTTTACTTATCGATGCTGATAGGAGAGAGACGTCAGACAAAAGACTAATCGGAAGAAAGAGATTAGGAATTGATCCGTCTGGTGAAGGTAAAGACTCTACAGTCTTTGTTGTCAGAGATAATTATAAAGCTGTAAAGGTGAGCTCAGAAAAGATCTCTACGTCAAAGTCAATTGCTCAGAGAACAAGAACGATCATGGATGAGTACGGTATTGCACAAGAAGATATCACAGTTGATAACTTCGGTGAGGGTGCAAACGTTGCACAAGAACTTGCATTAGTCGGTATCAGAGTAAACGCAGTAAACGTCGGTGATGCTGTACCAAAGGAAGAAGAAGAATACGACAAACTTAACGGAGAGAGAACATTTATCAATAAAAGAGCAAAGGCATACTGGCTACTCAGACACTGGTTACGAACTGGTGGTGAGCTAGTTGAGAATAAGTCATGGAAAGACGAATTTCCAAACAACAGATATCGAACAGAGCTCTCTGGTAGAGTAAAGATGATGGGTAAGAGAGAGATGAGGAGAGAAGGTATCAGATCACCGAATACGATGGATGCTCTGATGCTAACATTTATTGACGGTGAAGTAATTCCATCAGAGCCAGAAGTTAAACACGATGATTTTCTAGACGACGAAGACGATGGAACATTTTTATATCCTAGTATGAATCTATAATCTATGGAAAATGAAAAGAAAAACGAAATAGTTTCTCTCGGAAACGAAGGAGTCTTCGACGGTAAGATCGAGTGGCCAGAAGACGAAGAGATTATTAGGCGCGTTGAGCTAGAAAGAAGCAATGCTATTGACTATCGTGCTCCATTCGTAAATGACTGGCACGAGAACGAGAATCTTCTGTACTGTAGAAAGAGAAAGACTCTCTCGAAACGTTCGAATGTCATGCTTCCGTTAGCTGCTGGTTACGAAGACGTTTTGCTTTCTAGGTTAAGAACACCGATTACAGTAATCTTCGAAGGTGTTGAATCAGGAGACACTAGAAAGGCTCAGAAAGTTACTAGCTTATTTGAATTCGAAACTGCTGTCACACGAGAAGACTGGGAGTTCAAAGACGTTATGACGAAGAAGCTTGCTATTGTCTCTGGCAGAGGTATCAATAAGATTTACGCAGAATATCCATACAGGCACCGACTTGACCCAGTTGATCACTACGACTTCTGGATTGATCCATTAGTTAACGGAATGAACTTAGAGTCTGCACGTTACTTAGGTCAAGATAACATCATTATTTCCAAACCACAACTAGAGAAGAACAAATCTTATGACCAAGAGAAGGTTAAAGAGTTGCTCGGTCTCTTTCCAGATAACAACGCACCAGCACCAGACGATGAAAACTCAGATAAAGGAAATCGTCTCTTTGCTCAAGGTGCTACTTTACAAAACTTCACTCAAAGTGGAGAAGCATCTTATGTCTTTACAGAAGCTTATACACAGATCAACGGTATTCGGGCTTACGTGCTGTATAATAGAGACAAGAAGGTAATCATTAAGAAAACTGAGTTAGAAAATATCACTGGTTTCTTAAAGGACGAGAAGCAAGCTTTCTATCCATACGAATCTTGGGCGTATTATCCAGATCTATTTAACTTCTGGAGTATTGCTCCACTAACTAGAGTCAGAGAGATGTTCTATTTAAGAAACGTTTCTCTGAACCAAGTCTTTGATGCTGGTGAATCGAAGACGAGACCAATGAGAGCATTCGACCCGAAGACTTTTCCAGATGCGAGTAAGCTTATTTATAATCCAGATGCTCTTATCGCAACAGCGGGAGGTAGAGACCCTAGTAAGGGAATCTATACTTTTGAAGGTACTTCAATCAATGATCCAGCATCAGTCGACTGGATCTTAGAGTCTCTGACAAACAAGATCACTGGTTTAAACTCTGGAGCTACAGCTACCGAGACGTCAACTCAGAAAGTTGGAATCTACTACGGTAACATGCAAGAGTTAGAGAAGAGAATGACACTCTTCGAGCTCTCATACAATAGATTCCACCTACGACTTGCTCAGAAGTACTTATCATTTGCGAAAGATAGACTTGACAAGGTCGAAGCTATTAAGATCTTAGGTACAAACGGTGTTGAATATGAAGATATCACACAAGAAGACCTAGTTGACTTTGATATTAACATAACAGGTGGAGTTTCTAAAGTTAATGAAGATACTCTCTCGAAGAAAGCAAAGGCAGATGCTCTAGCACAACTAGCTATGAGTCAGATCGTCAACCAGAAAGTAAGAGTAGAACTAGCACTTGGTATCGTCGGATTCAATAAGGACGAGATCAAGAGGTTGTTAGATTCGTCAATCGTTGATCAGAATCAACTGACTAGAGCAGACGAAGACATTCAGAAGATCTTACTCAAGAAGAAGTTCAGGAAATATCTCAAAGCAGATATTCAGTACATGAAGAGAATCTTCGATTATGTATACGATCACGACTTGTCAAAAGAAGATGAAGATAAGTTACTGAAGTACATCGAAGAGATTCAACCTGTTGTTGTTCGTAACGTTTATCTCAGAGCGAAGCAAGAGTTATTGCAGAAGCAGATCGAGATGTCTATGTCTGGTAAACCAGGCCCTGCACCTGACTCTCCTGCAGCAACAGGAGCTAAGAATGCAATGCCTGTTGATCAAAACGATGTCGAATCAGCAGGAGCTCAGACAATGCAGCGAGCAGAGACTGTTCCTTCACTAATTCAAGAAGAATACTAATATGAAAGACTTCACTGAAGCAAGAGATTGTTTTACAGAAGCAGAAGACATTGAGAGGATCAATGAGATCGAGTCTCAATACGAGAAAGCACTACCGTTCGCTGAGATCTTAGAATCTAGAAGCGGTACAGCACTCGTTGAGTGGCTCAACTCGGAAATTACCAATCGACTCTTGAATCTATTCGAGTCTCGAGATGTGCAAGCGATTGCAGATCTAAAGGCTGCTGTAGATCTCAAGACTAAGATATCTAATTCACGTGATGCTAAGACCTCGATTGAGTCTTGGCTCGCTAATCTTTAAGTTTATGCCTAGACAACAGTCTAACGTCAACGAAGAGAAAGACAAAGACCTAGACGATGAACAGTTACCTGTTGCTACTGAAGAAAAAACGGTAGCTGCTCGGTTCGTCGTTAGAGCTATGTCTTCGAAGAGAGATGCTTACGGTGTCTATTCTTCAGAGAAAGGTTTACTCAGAGTTTATTCTGAGAAAGATGGTGTCGAGAACCCGAAGGAGTCAGCGATTGCTTATGCTAATAAGCTAAACGTTCAGACTTCTCCGCTATTACCTCGCTTTTAAGTTAATTATTAAATACAGACCGCTACGTCTTGAAACTGGTTATTACAGGTTAGCAACCTTGATAGCTATCTCGATTAGTGATCTACTAATTTATGCCCAATGAAAAGAGCAACAGTGAGCCAATCGAAGAAATTATGAATGGACTCGATTCTCACGAAGACGACGAATCTGGTCAGTCGGGAAAGAAAGACCAGGAAGGAGAAGGTGATCCTAAAGACACCGAGGACGACGAAGATGAAGAAGGCGATGAACCAGACACATCTTATCGGCCGACTGGAGAGAAGAAGGCTAAGAAAGAGTCTTCAAGTGACACAGTTCCTCTTAGCGTCTTTCTTGAATTAAAGAGAGACTTTAAGGCTCTGAAGGAGCAACTCTCTGGTGATTTAACAAACAAAGACATTGATGAATTCGCTCAAGCTGCTGGTATCGAGCTAGATGTAGCCAAGAAATTCGTAAAGATGATTCAAACGAAGACGAAGGAAGAAGTTCTTCAAGAAGTTGAGGAGAAGATTAAGCCGGTTGCTAAGAACAATCTAGCTGAAGAGAGCATTGCTCTATTCGAAGCAGATTTTGAAAAGTCAATCGCTTCTAAGTATCCAGAACTAGCTGGAAAGAAGGATGTCTTTCAGAAGATTGCATTTAGCAAAGACTTCTTACATCTAAAGACTCTTGAAGACATTCGAAAAGAATTCTATCCTAATGCAACGAAAGAGAAGAAAACGAAGAAAGACTCTCCAGAAGCTGGTTCTCAAGGTGCAAGTACTAAGGCACCAGAAAATGTTAACTTCGCTACGATGGACGAAGAGACTTATAAGAAAGTATTGGCAAATCCAGAATCTCGTACTAAGTACTACGAGTGGTTAGATTCACAAGGTCAATAAGCTAATTAACTATGTCTGCTTTAACTACATTTAAGGAAGCATTTGTACCTCGCTACCAGGACATTCTTGGTAAGACGATGGTTGGTTTTGTAGTTGGCAACACTCGCTTACAGTCACAGTTAACTGAAGGTAAAACTGTTAGTCGTTCCATTGCTGACTTCTCTGACATCTATGTGAGAGACGTCACTCGGTACACTGATCGTACTATCAACGGTGTTGGTGATTCTAACGAGCAGTTGACAATTGACAAACAGAAGTCTGCTGACTTCAAACTTGATAGCTGGGATAAGTTACAGAACGGCCCACGCAAGATTGGTGAACTTGCTGCTAAAGAGTGCACTTTGAAATTACGTCGGTATATGGATGCTGACATCCTAGGTCAGACTCTAAATGCCTTCGATACATTTGACGATGGTGATATTGGTGGTACTGCTGGTAAGGGTATCGCTCTGACCACAACTAACTTCGCTCAGGTCTTCTCAGACTTAGGTGCTAAGTTAGCTGCTAACGATGTTGAAGATAACGGAGACCTAGTTCTAGTCACTGACCCATACGTCTTATCTATTGCAAATCAAACTTTGTTAGGTAAGAATATCGAGATGACCGGTACTACTTTCAAGAACGGCTATTCTGGCCCTATCGTTGGTTTCAGAACTTATCGTTCTAACAACTTGACTTTCACTGCTTCTCTATCTCTAGCTCAAGATGTTACTGCTACTGATACTGTTTCGATTGGAGGCGTTGTATTCAAGTTTGTCTCTGCTCTAAGCTCAGGCCCGGCTGTTGCTGGTGAAGTTTTAGCCGGTGCTAACGCTGCTGCTTCGAGAGCTAACTTGATCGCTGCTATCAACAATGCTGCTGGTGCTGGTACTACTTATACTGAGGTTTCTGATGCTGACAGGAAGAAGTTAATCGGCTGGAGAGTCGTTGCTTCTGCTTCTGGCACTTCTGTTAACTTAGTCTGTACAGGCTCTGGTCGCTTATCTGTTACGGAGACTTTGACTCATGCTTCAAATGTCTGGAGCAAGAAAATGATTCACTGCTATGCTGGCAGAAAGAAGGGTGTTGATATGGTTATCCAAAGCGATATCAATCCTGATCCACGCCCAGAACCAAGACAGAAGACTGTCAACTTCTTGATTGATGCCTTATACGGCTACAAGACTTTTGCTGACGGTGCTAGAACTTTCTTGGACTTCCAGATTGCTATTTCATAGGTCGTTTATACTGCTCAGAAGTTTCTGGCTTCTGGGCAGAATTAAGCATTTTCTATGGAAGGAATGATCGTAACAAATCTAGAGACAAACGTCAATAGAGTCATAAATGCATTTAATGATGTAGCGAAGACGCTAGAACCTACAAGCAATAAAGAGATCGTAGATGCTCTGAATAATCTCAAGTTTGAGAAGACAGACGTTACGTCTCTCTCGAATGTTCTAGTAGACGTCAAGAGGATTCTGAAGAAGATATCTGCTAAAGAGACGAAGCTTGATACATCGAAGATTGAGAGAGCAATTACGAGCTTATCGTCAGATCTCAGAAAGCTAAAGAATGAGCCAGTTGATCTTTCGAAAGTCGTCTCTCTCTTGAAGTCAATTGTGTCTTCGATCGATTCAATCGAGATACCAGAGCAGAAGAGAATCGATCTACCAAAAGAATACCCACTTCCTGAGAAGCAGATTAAAGAGCTAACACCACGAAGCGACGAGAAAGCAGTCAGTCAGTTAAGAGAAGTTACAAAACTCTTGCAGAAACTCAATGATAAGTCATTTGGTGGTGGAGGTGGACCAGATGTTGTTGGTATCAAGAGGCTCATCAATGGCAGAGAGGTAAGAATGACACCAGCCACCGAAGAAACTATTCAAAACATTTTAACTGAACAAGGAAAAGATAAGGTTATTACTAATTATCACTCTTCTAGGTTATTTACTGATGAATTTTTTGACCTTTCTAATTGGGATTTGGTTCAATTGGGAACTGGAATGTCCTATCAATTAAGGGGAAACTCTAAAGGGGCTAGATTTTTAGCTATTAACTCTGGAACAGTTAACGGAGCCGAAACTATATTTAAGGCAAAAACCATATTTAGACCACCATTTAAGATGATAGCGGGTGTGTCCGTAACCTTAAGTAGTGATACTAGCGGAGCTGCTACCACTGGAAGAAATGCTAATATTCGCCCCATAATAGAAATTGTAGAGTGCGATGTTAATGGTAATGTTATTGAGACGGCTAGCAATCAAACTTATTCAGGATTAGTGCCTAATTGTTTAGCCTATGTTTTTGACGGAACAACCAATACCACCCAAAGAGTGGTTATGCGTTCCTACGGTAACTCTGAATATCAAGCAACGTCAGCTATGGGAAGCTACGCTACTACCCTGCCAACAGGAAATTATCCTGACTATATTCAAGCGTCTAACTTTATTTTTGTTGATAATAATGAGTTTATTTATTACTATGGCGACAGGTGTGATGCACTAACAGCCAATACATTATTTAAGAAACATACCATTGTTCCTGACCCTACTAGATATTATACTTTGAGAATTAGATTAAAAAATACAGCTACTATTAGTTCGGGAAGTGTAGCAGATTTTAATATTCACACTATACAAATACAAGATGCTAATCGTGTTAGCGTTGACCTTAACCTTGTAGCTAATGTTGGGTCAGACCTTCAATCAGCAATACCCGTATATGTTGGAAATGGTCCAAATGTTTATGCCTATCTTCGTCCCTCAACTAGTTTTGGTGGCTCATCTTTTCATTCAGCCATAATGAGTAATTCTACTAATGAAACCTTAGTTAAGAGCAGCGTTGCGGTAGTTAATTCTATTCAGTTATCTAACTCTGGAAATGACGATGTGTGGTTTAAGCTGTATAACAAGGCAAGTATTCCAGTATTGTCATCTGACATTCCAGTTGCTAGAATAATGATACCAGCTGGCTGTTCGCTTGTTTTTAGCGGTGGTGTATTTTCTATGAGATTTGCGACTGGACTAGGTTATGCTGTAACCAAAGGAATAAGCAACACTGACACGACAGCGGTTGAAGCCAATAAAATAACAGTTAGCATAAATTATGACTAAATATAAATTAAACTTAAATGTAATTATATGGCACAAAGAGTAATTGGGACTAACCCATCAAACAATAATCCTGAAAGATTGGCAACACAAGCCGACCAAGTGAATGGCAATGCTTATTTGAGTAATATAAATGATGCTGTTATATCTAAAATTAACCTGACCGACTATAAAAAAGCTGGAATGTTAAGCGCCTTTGCTGGAGCCGATGAGTTAGGTAGAGAGGTATCTACACTAGAGGCTCAATCTAATACTTATATTGTATATGAAGTAAATGAAAATGCTATTCGTCGAGAAATACCTTTTGATTATAATAATGACCCTGCCAAATTTATTCAAACGCAAATATCAAAAATTATTATTAGTGGATATAACAATTCAGCAATTCCCCTTGAGTTTAAATTTTTTCTGTATAATCGGAAATTAAATAGATATAATGTGTTTTATAAAAAAGTTTTTGATATAACTTCAAACCCTACTATAGGTCAATCAGCTCAAGATGTTATACAATTTATTTTACCTGCTCCAATCGGTGATTGGGATAGGGACTACGATAGGTTCGGATATTTTACAATTGAAACCATTGGTGCCCCGTCGGAAGCAAGTTTTAAAATTGATGTTATAATTTATCAACGCAATTATTTAGTATAAATAACTTAATTTTTAACTTAAAGATATGATGAAAAAAATTTTACTTTGGCTATCAGGCAAGAAAACCACCATTGCTACTATTATTGGAGCAGTAGTTGTCTTTGCTCTGGGCAGAGGTTATATTGCTCAAGATGTAGCCGAGCTAATATCAACTATTATGGTAGCTTTAGGTTTAACGGCTAACATTGCTACTAATAAAATTTATCAACAACAACAGCAACAGCAAGAAATAACGAAAAATAATTAAACTTAAATTATATGGAAGACGTAAAAATTATCCAGTGTATAAACAAAACACAAGAAAACTTAACAAAACAATTACAAAACAAGGTTAGCTATAAGATATTCTTTTGGTTTGCTGGCATAGTAATAGCAATTTTGTCCTCTATGATTGGCTACTTAATTAGTATAAACAGCAATGTTACTAAGATAACTATTGAAAATGCTACTAAATTAAGCACCATTCAAGAGAAGGTTAGTAACCTAGAAAAACAACAAGACCAAATTATTAAACAATTAAACAAATGAAAATTGTTTGGCAAATTATAAAATCTATTCTTATTGGTTTGGGTATCGTCTTTTTAGTAATTATTATTGACTGCCTTATAAACTGGTAGCTTTATGACTAACAACAATAATAAGAAAAAAAAGAACGATAGGGTTTTTACTCCCAATGTTATACTTGGCTCATCACCAGGTAATTATATTGCTGGAGTTAATATTGACACTCCTGAAGTAGTAAATCCGTCAGGAAATTGGATAAATTATACCCCAGAACACGAAAGACAAAATGAATTGTTTGAAACCTCAGCCTGCACTTGTTTCAGTAATAATGATGCCCGAGAAGCTTTATTTACTTTTTTAGTTCAAAATGGCAAAATACCAGCTGAACACGACCAATGGTTAAGAGATAACGGTTATTATAAGAATGGTAAAATTAACTTTGACGACAGAGTGCCAGCAATGTATGCTGATATAACACTAGGGGTTGGCACTTATTTATGGAAAGCAGCTGAAGCCTGCCGTAAATGGTCTTTACCGCAAGATATTCTACCTAAGCCTAGAACGATAGCTGAATATTATGATAAAACCTTAATGACCCAGCAGGCTATTAACCTACAAGCCGAGTTCGACAAACGCTTTAAGTGGATATGGTTTTGGAATAATAGTTTAGCGGAAGGATTAACCTATAGCCCAGTAGTTGGAACGGTTGCTTTTATGAAATGGAAATCTTGGAATAATTACGGAGACAATGTTTTATGTCCTTTAACTACTCATAATCACGCAGTTGTTGCTTTAAGTATGGATAAACAGCAAAACTTTGTTGTTATTGACGATAGCTATGTTCAACAATTTAAGAGATATTGTTTACAGGGTTTTGCTGATTATTTAGGTTGGAAACTTTTAATAATACAAAACGATAACAATAATATGGACAAAGTAAAGTTTATTAGAGAGAACGACACTAAGCAAGTAAGAAACAAGGATACAGGAGCTTATGGTGTTATTTATAGCGGTCAACTTCTAAAAATTACTCCTGAAAGAGCTGGTCTTTATATGATTGACCGAGAAGCCAGAGGCTTAATTGGCAAACTTCCTACTATTCAGGTTAGCGATACTGATTGGAATTTATTGTGGCGACCAAGTCCTGAACAGGAAGGACGATATTTTTAAAAATACAAATAAAACAAAATAAAAAGCTCAGAGAAGACGGAAGGAGAGAAATACCTGTTGGAATGCTTAAAGATCTACCTATTGGAGAGTTCTAATCTGACGAATTCAGTTCATAATAGCTTAGCTATATTATTTTAATTCTTTACCTGATATAATATACATCTAGATTGAAAATATGAGGACTAAAACTACAGCTAGCATCTATGAGTTATTCAAGACACTAACAGATGGGGAAGAATTTGACTCAAATGATGCTGCACTACAAGTAATGCAAGTTGGCTACGATACTCTGCTTGCTCAAAGAGAATGGTGGTTCTTAGAGAAATCAGATGAACTACAGCTTTCTGACTTATCTCTCCCAGAAGACTTCTGGAGAGTCAAGAAAGTCTGGTATAGGGATTCTGCTGGTAACGTCTCTGAAGTACCATTAGTTCGTGGAGAGAAGAGAGACAGGTTCAACTCAGACTACGACTACTATATTGACGAACTAGAAGGTAAGCTTGTTTTAATCAACGAGATAACTACTGGAAGTCTAATCATTGACTATACTCACAAGCCAGCTGAGCTAGAGGAGATCAGTGACGAAGAGGAACCAGTGATGCCAGAAGAGTACAGGCCATTGATTGCTTTCTACATGAAGCAGCAATATAAGAGTGCTGATGAGAATCCTGACTTCTATAAGGAAACTGGAGTTGACTTTAATTCACTAGAGCAGAGAATGATTGACGAAGACGCTCGTCATCAAGAAATCTATGTCTAGAGTTAAGACTGAAAAAGTATTCAAGACGTGGGGGCTAGGGACAGTTAATGCTGTTCAGCCTGAACTAGTACCGAGTGGTGCTACTTCATACGCTCGAAACTTCATAGCAAATAAAGACCGACTAGAGCTACTCGGTGGGAGAAAGCTAGTCGGTTCTGTTGTAGATTCGAATTCTGCTTGCCAAGGTTTACATTCGATACAGAAAGTTGACGGAGACTGGGTCTTATTTAGAAAAGACAGAACTAAGTTACAAGCAATCAATGTAGATAAAGACGACGAATGGCTTGACTCTCTTACTACATTGCAAGACGATACTATTCTGTATTTTAGTAATTCATTCACACCTGCTGGTAGACAAGTTTGGGCTAATGGAGTCGATGGATTATTTAAGATCTACCCATCTGCACTAGAAGATCCAGTTAACTTAACTAACAGATCAAAGAACTACGATGGCTATTTATTGATCGAAGGATCTCGAGCATACGTAGTCGGAATGGAGAAAGATCCAACTGGTTTACGATATTCTAGAGTAGACAATGACGATAATTACGTACTCGTTTCAGGTGAGAGCGTTGGATCATCTGGAAGTACGCATTATACGAAAACTCTAGCTCATACTCAAGTCTTCGGTATTGAGATCATTTCTGGTACGAAGTCTCTCAGAGACGATAAGAACGGCAATCTGATTGGTGACGGAACTGGTACAATCAATTATGCAACTGGAGAACTTGACGTTACGTTTACTGATACTACAACAGCAGCTGTTACAGTTAACTATTTATATGAAGATCCTCTGAATCATGGATTAGCTGACTTTACATATTCTTCTGGAGACAGACTCGCTGGTGAAGGTAATGTACTTCGGCAAGATTCGATTGGTACTAAGTCTACTTGCTG
>JAKPKF010000267.1 GCA_029553845.1 bacterium
TTAATCTTGTCATGAACAGATTCAGCAAATTGTCTTTGTCTTACTGCAGCAGCTTCTGTGTCAACAGCAATCTTATCTAATGTAGCTTTAGCTTCTTTTGGAGAAACACCGCTATATTTAGTAGTCTTCGCTAACCAAGAATCAAGCCATGCTTTATCGCCAGGACCATATTTACCGCCAGCATAAATTCCTTGAACAGCCTTATAAGCATTGATTTGAGCTTGAGAAACATCTGAATAATCAGTCGACAATGCATTAACCTGTCTTACAAAGTAATCTGTTAATTCTTCGTTATTTACGTGTCTAGTATATCTAGCAACAGTAATTTTTGCTGGAGCGTAGAATTCATTACCATTATCAGGAACAGTATCTGGGTCAACTTTCACACCACGAACACCACCAGTAAATGCTCTAGTAATATCAGCACCTAATGAATAGTAGCCTTGTGAATGCCATTGGAATCCGTATGCACCAGCACCAACAACAACATAAGGAGTACCATATACTGTACTTACAACAGGAGAAATGCGATATTGAAGATATAGTGTTGAATCTGCAACTTCTTGTGCCTTAACATCAGCAGCCTTATATGAGCCATTTGCATTTAGATGTTGTTTTACTGTAGAGCCCATATATAAATCGTATGTTCCTTGCTCACCTTCAAGAAGTGCAGGATTGCCATTTGATTTTAATGAGAAACCAGGACGATAGCCATCATAAGCGATAGTTTGTTCACGGCTAACCTTGAAAGCTTCACCGTAATCATTCTTAACAGTTGTTGTACCAATCTTTAAACTTGTTAGAGAATAAGTCTTCATAACTGTTTCATCATCTGCAAAGTATCCACCCATTGATAATGCTGATACAGGGATATCTAAGTCGACACCAGTTTCATTTACTAAGAAGTGGTTGAAGTTCCCACCATAAGTAGATCTTACAAATCTAACGTCAATTCTAGCAACGTGTTTACCACCAATATTTTGAGTACCATAAATACGATTAACTTCAAATTCCATAACGAATATTTGATATCTAATCGTCTTAACAGCAGCTTCTGGAACTGCAGTAATAACGCCAGTAGTATCATTCTTTGTTAATTTTACATTAACATAGTTAACATCTTCATCAATCCAGAATGTGTAGCCAGAGAATTCACTCCACCATTGATTGGTTCTTTCACCAGAACTTGCAACAGTACCTACATATTTATCCCAGTAACTGAAGCCTTGTAACATATCTCCTCTCTTAGCAGGGTTAGAAGATGCTTGGTAAGATTGTGATCTACCACCTTGATAATAAGTAAGAGGTTTTTCTGCAATACCAACATTAACATAGAATACAGCTTTAAGGCTATCTCCACCATTTGTAAATGTTGCAGTTAATTTTGCTTCATGATATCTGAA
>JAKPKF010000269.1 GCA_029553845.1 bacterium
TGGTTTATCTGGGTTGTAACTCAGACAATGAAAGGATAGGATAATGGAAAGGGTATTAGGAACAGACACAAGTCATTGGTCAGGAACGATCAATTTTGAAACTATGTATAACGCTGGGGCACGATTTTGGTACACGAAAGCTACAGATGCTTATGTGGACGCTCCGATATTATATGAAGATTCTAAGTTTCAAGAATATTGCGAAAATGCTTTTGATTTTGGAAAACTTCTAGCAACTTGTTATCACTGGTTACAAGCGAGTGTTGATCCTAAAGTAGCCGCGAAATTCTATTTGGAAAGATACAAAAGATTCCCCTTTCAGATGCCTCCTGTTTTAGATTTTGAGGAAAAGAGTGTATTAGCTAAAAGAACATTTTCTGATTTTGCATGGAGAGGTCAAGTATTCTTAGGTGAAGTAGGTTATGCAACGGGCAGAGTTCCTATGATCTATACCGCTAAATGGTATATGGAACAGTTTGCAGACAAGTATGTTTCATGGATGAAAGAATATCCCTTGATCGTTGCTGATTACACTTGCTGGAATAACACATTGAAACTATTGTGGTGTCAAGAACCTCGAAGAAAACCTTTTCCGTGGTTAGATAATTGGACTATGTGGCAATTCTCGGCAGATGGAAATAGAAGAGGTCACGAATTCGGAATTTCATCAGGGGATATTTGCCTAGATTATTGGCGAGGAGATATGAATTCTCTATTAGCTTTCTGTGGAATGGATACTGTTCCAGAACCACCAGTAGAAATTCCAACAGATCCAACCCAACCACCTGAGGAGGTGTCTATGAGTCAAAAGAAGTTTTATGTTATTGGTTATGAACAGAACGTAAGATCAGAACCTGTTATTAGTAAAACCAATATTGTAAAAGTTGTTCCCAAAAACACAGAAATCTATCCAATTATAGATATAAAATTCTATGATAAACGGAATATATGGTTGAAGTATCCTGATGGATGGGTAGCATTGTTGCATGTTGGCAGTCAATATCTAAGGCAGGGATAGATGGAAATATGCTTAGGATTTGGAATACTTTTTCTATTATTGATCATTAAAATGGGTTATGATTATTGCGTATGGGAAAAGGATTTCAAATCCAAAACCCGAGAGCTGTATCGAGGATATGAAGAAAGGAGAAAACATGAGTGAGATACAGTGGTTTTCATATATCGTATTCTCCATAGGCTTTTCTTTTGAACTTCGATGGCTCGTAAGAAATCAAAAATACTATTTATTATCGGTGCCATGGCTGATTCTTTTACTACACAACATTATTTTCTACTCAGCTATACTAATCCATCCCGGCAACGAAGTATTGACCGATAACAGATTCTTCGCAATGTGGTCGTCAATCTTACGAGGACATGCAGCATTGACTATCGTAGGCTACATTCTGTATAAGAAGAATCAAAAAACAGAAAAGGAGTAGCTTATGGATAAAGACTGGATTCCCATAATTATAGCCATAATAGCAGCCGGTCCAGGATTTTTTGCATTGTTCGGACAGAGAAGAAAAGATAAAAGAGAAGATAAATCCAATGCTATCGATAACGCTGGAAAAGTAACCGCACAAGCCCTTACTCTATTGGCACCTTTGCAGCTTCAAGTAACTTCTCTGGAAGAGAAAATCTCTAGGGAGAGAACAGAAGCAGAAGCACGAGAAGCAGCTCTTGAAGCGAAGATCGATAAGCTTATAGCAGAAAGCGAGGAGAGGGATAAGAAAATTGGTAGACAAGATGAAATTATTAAGAAGCAAAGTATCAGACTGACTGATAACGAAAATCAAATTAAAAACTTAAAAACGGGTATCAAGAAATTGATAGACCAAATTATACGATTAGGACATGTTCCTGATTGGCAACCTGATTTTACAGAAGGAGAGTAAAATGTTTGAACAAATCACTGTTATTGTTGCTTCCCTAGTAGGATTTTCCATCTTTGTCAGTTTTTTAGTGAATGTTGGAAAATTCTTAGGGGTAGTGAAAGATGGGGACTCAGATAAGTGGGTCAAGGGGCTCAACCTCGCAGGAGTGATAGCTCTGTATATCATGGTAACGATCAATCCGGAGTTTGATGTTACTCCCATTGATAATATCCTATACGAAATAGCTACTGTGGGTGGTGCCTTATTATCCTACTTAATAATGATATTTGGCTCCAAGCTAACTTACATTGGGACGAAAGGGACGCCGATTATCGGATACACTTTTTCTCCTGATGCCTGAAAAGGCTAAACCTTGTATCTACGCTTAAATAAAAATAGCCCGATAGTATAAAAGTTATCGGGCTTAGTTTCATAAATTCTATCTACTTATGTTGTACGAAGAATCCCCCATCTATCTGCTCTAGGCCCTGGAGTTGATTTGGGTGGGGGAGGTAATTTTTCAACTTTTCTATGAGCTTCCAAAGCTTTTAGAGAAGTTCTAATTGTGTATTCAGTTGCATTCGGGAGGACTTGTAGTAAGTCTCCTACGGACATCCCCTTCTTTGAATCTTCTAAAGTTCGAAGAATCTCTTTTGATAAACCTGTTTCAACCTTTTCAATTTTGATTTCAGATGATAGTTCTACTTGATATTTCTCTTCTAGTTCTGTAAATCGATAACTCCATTTTGTTTGAGCAGAAGACTTATATTCTCCAACGACATTAATCCAATCCCGAGTATCTTCTCCTGTAGGAGATAGATATAGAGCCGATTCAGCAAATGCTCCAAAGGCGATACTTCCATAACTTCCCTTGCTATCACTCCCACTCTTGTTCTTATGATGAACAAGAACAACCCCTGCACCGAACTCCTTATAAATCTTGGAAGTAGTTTGAAAGATGGATGCTGCTACTTCAGATGCTTTATATTCATCTAAACCTGTAGGGAGAAATCTAAGGATTGGGTCAATAATTACAAGAGCAAGTCTCCCATGAAGATCTCGAATTTGACGTAACCACTTTAATAGAGAATCAGTCCCTTGGGGTGAAAATGTGAAGTCTCGATCTAAATCTAGATGAAAGGGAATCCCTAGATTCTTTGGAAAGGTAATAGAAGGAAGATCTACAGATCCCCCTAGACCTTTAGCAATTAAAATCTTCTTAAAACGATCTTGAAGAAGAGGGTCGGGGTCTTCTGAAGTAATTAGGACAACAGGTCCTGGTCGTTCAACAGCATACTTATGAAGAAAGGGTTTACCTGTTGCAACTGAGAGTCCTAGATCTAGAGCTAACCAGGATTTCCCGGATTTAGGAGGTCCTGAGATCAAACCAGTTGATTGATTTAACCAGATATCTTCAACCAGCCAAGATACCTCTTCTATTGGTTGAGCAAGGAAATCTTCAAGAATAACTTTTCGACGAATTCGTTTTTCTTTGAGAGTTCTAGTATAGAGAGTTTTAATACTTTCTTGAAGAGGTTCTCCATATCGAAAGAAGAGATCTCGAAGATCTTTTTCTCCTAGTAGAGGGTTTAGTAGAGGTTTGAGATCTAGAATAATAATATCAATTGGAGTAGATCCAATTGTTTCAAAAGCTCTTTGAGCTCCCTCCTGCCCAGGAGAATCTGAATCAAACACTAGAACAACAGTTTTAACTCCTCGAGAATGAAGAGCTTCCCAAGATTCAGTAGATAGAGTTTTCCCCGCTCCTTTAGTAATTGAGAATGCTTGAAAATTTAGATGCCGAAGAACCCCACAATCTGATTCTCCTTCTGTTAGCCAGAGAATTGAATCGAGCTTTTCTGGGATGGTTGGCCAAAGAGGGGGAGCTGAGACTTGACCAGCCCATGAGAATTTCTTCTCACCTGCAGTTCGAACTTTAATCGCAGAAGAATCTTCCCAAGTAAATCGAACTTGAGTTGGAGTAAAGACAACTCCCCAAGACTCCCACTCAGTATTTGGGATTCTAGTATACTGTTCCCACCAAGCTCGAACTTTATCAACTCCTGAAATAGAAATTAGAGGGGTAGTAGGAGAGGCCTTACTTTTAATTGTAAGTTTTGGAGTTTCTCCTGAAGTTCGACTGACTACAGCATCAAGAATATCCTTATACTCACATCCTGCAAAACAGTGAACTAATGCTTCTCCATTAGGGAGTTCTTTTAGAGATAGAGATCGAATTGCATCATCATGGGCTGGACATAGAGCTACCCATCCTTCAGATGTTTTTTGAACTCCTTCTAGTCCCTCTAGCCACCACTTAGAGGTCAAAATCTTCGGAAGTGTAGTTGACATAATTAACCTCAGGATCATATTCTGAATAACTTACCATCTTACCCCAAGACCA
>JAKPKF010000274.1 GCA_029553845.1 bacterium
TTAATCTCTTCACTTGCTGATTCTACAATGTCCGCCAATTGACTAACTGAAGCCTTGCCAATATTAATATCAATAACATTAGATTGAGCCTCGGTTAATTCTTTTGGTCGTTGTTGCGTTTTAGTACCTGCTATGCGCTCAACCTTGCCTTTTAAATCTCTAGCTAAGTCAATAAAGGCATTATATCCGCCAATATGAGCTTGTAACGCTTTTAGATTGTCCTTGCTTACTTCAGTTTTAACTACCGCTTGGATAACTGCGTTAAATTCAGCCTTACGAACCTTTACAACTGAATCACTAGCACCTAAGTTTTTAAACTCTACTGCATAAGCGTCTAGAATGATTTTAAGTTGTGCCTCATCATATTGCGCTACACACTTAAGAATTATATCTTTCTTAGTGTTGTTAGCTATTGCATCGGCTTGGTTAAAAGCTTTAGCTAAACTAGCGCCTACAGCAGTGAGCATACCTAAGCGTATGGCTTCGTCCTTATTGAGTGTAACTTCGGCTTGTTTTGGTTGTGTTTCTTTTGTCATGATGTTCTCCTAAATTATTAAATTACATAAGATAGGTAAAAACCCATAACACTACAAACTTATTCAAACTATTAAAGAGCGCACTAGCAAGCTAGAGCTATGACACCAAGCCAATAGCGAGGTGAAAACTACAATGGAATATAAGCATGGACTATGCCAATATAAAATAGTTCCCTAAAATGGCGTCAATACTGGGTTACAAGGTAGTAACTAGCATGGCATAGATTGTGCTTGCGTAGCACAACATGACGAAATATTGACGATAATGACGAAATATTGACATAATAAATTGGCATGATAATTGCCTATATACAGGTCTGTATAGTATTGGGTAAGTGATTGATTTATTATAGTGGTGATTTAATACCCTACTAAAACACTCAACTATTAGGTTAGTTAGTACTCACTAACATAGTTTAATTTTATTTAGACTACGCTTAAAATAAGAAGAACATTGTGGTTTTTTAGAGGGGGTGGGGGGAAAACGTGTGTGTGTGAAATTCTATGGATGGCAGTAACACCTACTACTACAATTTTTTAAACTTTAGAAATTGGGCATAGACTTTAGGTAAGGAATACCTCTATTTCTTACATAAAGGCACCTAGAAACGATTATTTATATTTTTTAATATGTAGGTATAGATAAATTGAATTAATCGCTTGTACGGGGTTATAAGACCCCGCACTGCGCTTACGAATGAAATGAGTACTATAAAAATTATTTTATTTTTATGAAACTTATTTAATTATTAATAGTCTAATATTTATATTTAATATATATATATATAATATATAATAAACATAAAAGCTATTAAAAGCTTTTATGTTTTATAATATATATAATATATAATTAATTAATTAATTTTAACACAAAAAGATGTTTCTGTCAACTCTTTTCTTGAGTCTCCAGAAACTTATAGGTTCGTTCACTCTCCAAGGAGTGAAGCGACCAACATATGGCGTCTCATTCGAACAACGTGAGACGACGCTTTCGCGTCTTGATAAAGACGCATAGGGACCCTTTAGATTATGGGTCCCATTATTTTACTTGACTTCTTTTTAAATGTATGATATAATGTTGTTATAAGAGTTATTTTCTATCTAGAGGATTTATGGCTATTGGTAAGACTAAAGACATTGGATTACACCGTGAGACAGGGTTGTTCTACAATGGTGAAGAGATAATCATTGGTAAACGTAGAGGGAGACCCCCTCGTCGTATCTACAATCCAGAAAATGGTTGGTGGAGTCAAGAGAAGAAAGTGGAAGCTTGCACTCTGTATGCTGCCTTAGGGAGTGTTGCAGATGTTAGTAGACTTACAGAAGTTCCAGAGAATGTCATCAGAGGATGGAAGACAGAACAATGGTGGATTGATGTTAGTCAACAAGTCATCAAAGAAGATGATGATGAACTCTCTACAAGATTCACTAATGTTGTTAAACTTGCTTTAAAACAACTTGAAGATAAATTACAAAATGGTAATACAGTCTTAAACATGAAAACTGGTGAGAAGATTCAAGTTCCTCTAACAGCAGCAGACTTAACCAAAGTAGCTTCTGCTATGACGGATAAACGACAAATTATACAAGGTAAACCCACTAGCAGAACAGAGACTGTTTCATCTGATGACCGTCTCAAGAAACTAGCCGCACAGTTTGAGAAATTTACTAAAGCAAAAGAAGTACAACAAACACCTATAGAAGGGGAGTTAGGTGATGAAGTGGAGGAATGATTTAGACGATGGGTTTTCATACATTCCTCGTAAAGAAGTAAGACATGATAAAAATAGAGAGGAAAAGTTATGGGACGTGCAAAAGACGAGAGCAAAGGCGGTAAGTGCGCTGAAAAGGGTAAAAAGAAAGGTAAGTAATGAAATTAACAACTGAGGTCTTACAGGGCTTTACAACCTCAGTTTTAGCACATAGATTTGATAGCAGGGTAGAGACTCCAGCCTGTCATTTAGAGTGGTGGGATTTGTGTACTTCTGATAACCAATATGTGGCTATAGCTGCCCCACGAGGACATGCTAAGAGTACGGCAATTACCCTTTGCTATGCTCTTGCCACAATCGTATTTAGACAAAGACAGTTTGTTTTAATGGTATCAGATACCTATGAACAAGCTGTTTTATTCTTACAAGAGTTAAAGCGTGAGCTTCAAGACAATGAAGATATGCAAGGACTCTTTGGCATTAAGGGTTTCCCTAAAGAAACAGAGGGAGACTTTGTAGTAGAGTTTGAAGATGGTTATCAAGCTCGTATTATGGCTAAGGGAAGTGGTCAAAAGGTTCGAGGTTTACGTTGGCAAGGGAAGCGTCCTGATTTAATCATCGGAGACGACTTGGAAAACGATGAAATCGTTATGAACCAAGAAAGACGTGAGAAATTCCGTAACTGGATGTTTGGTGCTCTTATACCTTGTAAGAGTCCTTCTGGTATTATCCGTATTGTTGGTACTATTCTGCACATGGATAGCTTCCTAGAACGTATTATGCCTAAAGATTGGGCTAAAGAAACCATCGTAGAGCCTCTAAAAGACTCATCTCCTAAGAAAATTGCAGGTGTTTGGAAATCAATTAGATATAGAGCTCATGATGAGGACTTCTCTCACATACTGTGGGAACAAAGATTTCCTAAAAAGACTCTTTTAGAAACTCGTTCTATGTTCGTAGAACAGGGAAATCCTGAGGGTTACTACCAAGAGTATTTAAATAAACCTTTAGACCCCTCAACAGCCCTATTTAAGATGGCAGACTTCCTACCAATGGATGAGCAGGATAGGAAAAAAGCTAAAAACTACTACATCGGTATGGACTTAGCTGTATCTACCAAAGAACGACGAGATTATTCTGTCTTTGTAGTGGGTGGAGTAGATGAATTTGGTATTTTACACATCGTAAATGTGATAAGAGACCGTCTTGATTCTAAAGATGTGGTAGATATGTTATTTAGTCTACAGAATCGTTATAAACCTGTTGCTTTTTTCTTAGAAACAGGCATTATCGAAAAGAGTTTAGGCCCTTTTATCAAGAGTGAAATGGCTGGACGTAATAGTTACCCTAATATTGAGACATTTCCAACAACTAAAGATAAAATCGCACGTGCTAGGTCTATCAATGCCCGTATGCGTTCTGAAGGTGTTAAGTTTGACAAGAGTAAAGAGTGGTATCATGAGTTTGAACACGAAGTCTTGACCTTTCCTAGGGATAGACACGATGACCAAGTGGATGCTTTAGCTTGGTTAGGTATGGGGTTAGATAAATTAGTAGAGGCCCCAACAGAAGAGGCAATAGACCTTGAAGAGTGGGAAGACGAGTTTGCTGAATCTATAGATTGGGATGAAGGAAGGAATTTAACTTGTGGCTATTAGTTTAGTAAAACCGTATTCAGATACTCATAAAGAACAAGTAATAGAACAATTAGAGAGGCTTTTAGAAGAAGCTAAAGAAGGTAAAATTTCTACTTTAATTTGTGCATATAAGATAGAAAATAGTTATGAATATTGCTGGACTGGTTGTGAAAATCTTATAGAAATTGCTGGATTAATTACTAGAATGGCATTTCTTAATAATAAACGAATGGAATATTAAATGGCACAAGGTACATTATCTGCAAGTAACATTGTAGACAACTTAGACGAAGACGAACTAAAGACTCTGGGTAATGAGGTCATCAAGGGGTTTGAAGAGGACTTAGCTAGTCGCTCTGGATGGATTGAAAAAACAGAAGAGTGGATGAATTTAGCTACTCAGGTAAAGGAAACTAAATCATTCCCGTGGCCCAATGCAGCCAATGTTAAATATCCTTTACTTACTACAGCAGCTATGCAGTTTGCTGCACGAGCTTATCCAGCATTAGTTCCTAGCGGAAATAAACTGGTTAGTGGTATTGTTGTAGGGAAAGATTCTACAGGGGAGTTAGGTAATTCTGCTATTCGTATTGGTAAACACATGTCTTACCAACTTCAATATGAAATGCCTACGTGGGAAGAAGACATGGATAAGATGTGTCTTATTCTCCCAATCTTAGGATGCGCCTTTAAGAAATCCTACTATGACCCAATTTCAAAGAAAAACAAATCAGACCTAATCTTACCAAAAGATTTGGTCATTAACTATTATGCTAAGACTTTAGAAGATGCTTATCGTAAAAGTCACATTATTGAACTTGATGATAACAAAGTTTATGAACGGAAAGCTAAAGGGTTGTTTAGGGATATTGACTATGGTATTCCAGTAGATTCTGACTTAACAGAACGCAATAGAACAGATGGTGATAGAGGCTTAATAAGTGCTACTTTAGACTCTTCTACTCCTCACACTTTCATTGAATGTCACACCTATTATGACCTAGATGATGACGGCTATGCTGAACCCTACATTGTCACAGTTCATTATGAATCTCGACAAGTAGCTCGTATTGTACCTCGCTTCAATGAAGAAGATGTTGAATACGAAGGTAAGAAAGTCTTAGCAATTAAACCTAAAGAATACTTTACTAAATTTGGTTTTATACCAAATCCAGATGGTTCTATATATGACCTGGGTTTTGGTTTATTATTAGGTGGTATTAATGATACTGTTAACACTCTTACTAATCAGTTGCTTGACAGTGGAACTCTTAATAATCTACAAGCTGGTTTCCTTGGTAGAGGAATTAGAATTCGTGCAGGGAACACTCGTTTTACTCCAGGAGAATGGAAACCTGTGGACTTCACAGGAGACGATATCAAACGTCACATATTCCCAATGCCCACAAAAGAACCATCAAACGTTCTCTTCCAACTATTGCAAACTCTTGTTACCAGTGGGAAAGAACTCGCTTCAGTCGCAGAGATATTCACTGGTAAGATGCCAGGGCAAAACACTCCTGCCACCACAACAATGGCCTCCATTGAACAAGGACTAAAAGTATTTACAGCTATCTATAAACGTATTTATCGTTCTTTAGGTAAAGAATATCAAAAACTATATGACCTAAACTTAGAGAACATAGACCAAGATATTTATTTTACTATAAATGAAATGGATAAACAAACTGGGGCAGAGGTCTATAAACAAGACTATAATAAACAAGTTTCGGTCAAGCCTGGAGCAGACCCTAATGTAGCCTCGGAAAGTCAGAAACTAGCAAAGGCTCAAGGACTCTTAGAACTACTTCAATTGGGAACAATCAATCCACAAGTGGTTACTAAACGTGTCTTAGAAGCACAAGACCAGTATGGTGTAGAAGAGTTAATGCAAATGCCTCAACCACAAGGACCATCTCCAGAACAGCAACAAGCTCAGATGGAAATGCAAAAAATGCAACAAGAGGCACAGCAAAAAGACCAAGAACATCAAATGAAGCTTAAAGAAATGCAAATGGCTGCTATGATTAAAGAGCATGAGGCTCAACTTAAACAACAAGCTGCCATGATGCAGAACAAACTAGATGCCCAAGGAAAGGCTATGGAACTTCGTCTTAAAGAAGTTGAAGCTAATATGAAAATTCAGCATAACCAAAGAATGCATCAAATTGAGTTAGCAAAAACTATTAATAAAGCTCATGCTGATAAAGTCGCTTCTGATGTTAAAGTTGCTAATATGTCACATGAGCATGAACAGAAAATGAAACAAAGTCAAGCAGAGCATAAATAAAAACTCTCTATTAAAAAAACTAATAAGAAAAGCTAAAAAGAAATTTGAAGCTGAAAAACGAGCAAAAGAAGAGCAAGAAGTGTTAGATTTAGTTGTTTTATTAAAATTACTTGACAAGTTGTCTTAGTTGTGGTATAATTGTATTATAGACTATAAGAATAGCCTATTATACCACAAACAACAGGAGTTATCAATAGTGATTACTAAGGAAAGTTCAGAAAATGATTAGTCGAGCAAGTTGGGCTGACTGGAAACAGCATCCCGTTACAAAAGAGTTGGTTAAAAGTTTGTTTGAGAAAAGAGAAAGTATCAAAGAAGCTATAGTAGAAGAAAAATATGGTACAGAAAATGTTAAATGGTTTGGATATACCCAGTCACTAAAAGACACCATCAACTTTATAGTTGAAGATTGGAAGATTGATTTAGTAGACGATGAACTGGAGGATAAATGATTACCGCCCCAGGATTCAGACTTATTATCAAACCAGATGAAGTAGAAGAAAAAACAGCAAGTGGGATTCTTTTAGCCCTCGACAAGAAGTTAGAAAAAGGAGCTACAGATAAGGGTACAATTGTTTCAATTGGACCTATCGCATGGCAAGCCTTTAAACCTTATGTTGGAGATTGGGCTAAAGTAGGTGATTATATTGGTTATGCTAGATATGCAGGTAAGTGGGTAACAGACACAGATGGCATAGAATATCTAGTAATTGATGACCAAGACGTGGTATGTATTTATGGCTAATATTATCACAAGTAGTTGGACACCTAATGAACATCGCACTGTTGGATATAAACCAAAACCTGAAAATATTCCAGACTTCTTATATAATGAAGCTGTGGCAGCTAAAAAACAATATAATGAGAATTGGGAATTTTGGGTACAAGATGTAGCTAATACACATAACATAACCTTTGGACAAGCTGAAATTGCATGTATTAAAGGGATAGACAGAGCCTGTCAAAATGTATTAAGTGTGTATGGTCCTCGTTTAGGTAAGTGGTTTGTAGATTTTCTAGAAATGGAATCTGTTTTTTCAAAAGTAAAAAACATTAATGTAGTCTCAAAAGGAGAAGTATATGACTGAAGAAGTCGTAGTAATACCTGGTGAAGTTGCACCAGTAGAGGTTAAAGCTCGTGAATTGGGCTGGAGACCACTAGAAGAGTACGATGGTCCTGAAGAAAAATGGGTAGATGCTGGTGAGTTTGTTTCACGTCAACCTCTCTTTGAAAAGATTGATTCTTTAAAAAGTGAGTTGTGGAAAAGTAAACAAGAGCATCAAAAAGAGTTTACACAGATTAGACAACACTTCAATGAAATGAAAGAAGTGGAATTTAAACGAGCTCTTGAATACCTTAAAACTCAAAAGAGTGAAGCTATTGAGTCTGGTGATTCCAAATTGGTTGTAGAAATTGATGACCGAATTGATGAGTTAAAAGACCAACGAGCAGCAGAAAAGATTCAACAATCTCCTCAAGAGAACAAAGGTCCAAATCCAGTGTTTGTGGAATGGGCTGAAAAGAACTCTTGGTATGGTCAAGATGCGGAATTACGAAATGATGCAGATGCTTTTGCAATGTCTTTCATTAGTAGAAATCCTAGTTTAGCAAACGATGTAGTAGCTATCCTAGCCCATGTTGATAAGAAAATGGCTGTAATTCGCCATAAGGAAGATGGAGAACCACCAATGCGTAAAAGTGCTTCAGTAGAATCTAGTACAAATACTACTACTGCCAATAAGGGCAAACAAAAACTTTCTATTAATGATTTAAGTGCAGACGAACGCTCTATCATGAAAACTTTAGTAGAACGTAAAGTTATGACTCAAGAAAAATATATAGAAGACTTGGCTAAGGCTAAAGGCTTACTTTAATCCATATAGAGGAAATATAAGATGACTATTCGTGCAGAAGAACGACCAACAAAACTAACTCGTAGTGAAAGACCAACACGTACTCCTATCAATGGTAGTCGAGATGTGTTAAACGTAAGAGGTCAAGAAGAAGGTTTCCATTATTGCTGGGTAAATGAGAGCAACGTGGACCGCTACTTAGAAGGTGATTATGAATTTGTTACACACGAAGTAATCGTAGGTGACAAGAAACTACAAGCTGCGGCAATGGGTTCTAAACACTCAAAAGCTGTGGGTAATGGTGTAACAGCTTATTTAATGCGCTGTCCTGATGAAATCTACCAAGATGAACTTAAGTCAGTGGCTACAAAAACGAATGAAGTTGAAAGTACACTAAACGAAAAAGCTGATGGTCAGTACGGTAACATTGAAGTATCTCGTAAGAGAATTTCTTAGTTTGTATAGTCCAGAAGCACATATAAAAGGAATCATATAATATGGCTGCTAATACCTATCGTCCTTCTGGACTACAACCAGTAAAGTATTTATCTGGTGCAGCATGGAATGGTCAAACACACTTGCACTATTTCCACGCTTCAAATGCAACTGCCGCTTTTAACGGCGATTTAGTCCAAATGGACTTAACTAATGGTGGTTCACCAACAGGTTCACGTTTCCCTGGCTTGGTTGCTGTACAGCGTTACGCTGCTGCTCAAACCAATTGCCGTGGTGTCATTGTTGGCTTCTTACCAGAACCAGAATTCTCACAATCTCCAACAGCATCTTTAGGCTTACGTCATCGTTTAGCTTCAACTGCTCGTTATGCCCTAGTTATAGATGACCCTACAGTGTTGTTCCAAGTTACGGAAACCGCCGCTGATGGTACTTCTGCTGGTACTAACTTAGTTGGTACTGACATTGGTAATAACCTAGAGTTGCAAACTGCTAACGTTGCTGGTAATACTTTAACAGGTGTTTCTGGTATGACAATGAATAATGCGTCAAAAAATACAACTGCTACTCTTCCTTTACGTCTGGTTGAATACTTACAAAAAGAAGACAATGTATATGGTAATGACTTCAGTAAATGGGTTGTTAAATTAAACACTGTTGATTTATTCAACACTACTGGTCTATAAGGAGAATATACAATGGCTGTTATTAATACAGGTAGTTTTAGCAAGGCACTATTACCAGGCGTTAATGCTTGGTATGGTAAAGCTTATGATGAGTATCCAGTGGAATGGACTGCTCTATTTGACCAACACACCTCTCGTAAAGCATTTGAAGAGGATGTAGGTGTTTCTGGTTTTGGTTTGGCTGCTGTTAAACCAGAAGGTCAGGGTATCACATATGATACTGAACAACAAGGTTACATCTCACGTTATACACACGTTACATATGGCTTAGGCTTTGTTGTAACTCGTGATGCGTTTGATGATGACCAATATGATGTTATTGCAGAACGCCGTGCTAAAGGCTTGGCATATTCAATGCGTCAAACAAAAGAAATCGTTGGTGCTAACGTGTACAATCGTGCTTTCACAGCAGGTTATACAGGCGGTGACGGTGTTGTTCTCTTGTCTAATGCCCATCCAAACGTAGCTGGTGGTGTACAATCAAATTTGTTAGCCACTGCTGCTAACTTGTCAGAAGCTGCTTTAGAGCAGTCTATCATAGACATCTCTCGTTACAAAAATGACCGTGGTTTAACTATTGCAGTACAAGCTAAGTCAATCATCATACCACCTGAGCTTGGCTTTGAAACTGAGCGTATCTTGAAGTCTCAATACCGTGTTGGTACAAACAACAATGATATTAGTGCTTTGGTATCAATGGGTAAATTCCCAGGTGGTGTTTCAGTTAATCATTACTTGACAAGTTCAACTGCCTGGTTTGTACGAACAAATGTACAAGACGGTATGAAGTATTTCGAACGTAAGGCTGACACATTCACTGAAGATAATGACTTTGATACAGAGAACGCCAAGTTCAAAGCTACAGGTCGCTACTCATTCGGTTGGACTGACTGGCGTGGTGTGTACGGGACCCCAGGTGTCTAGGTAAACTTGAGGGGCTCCGTCCCCTCTTAATAATCAAGGAGAAATAAATATGGCAACACCAGCTCTCTTTGCTACTGGTTTACCAAAACGCCGTGCAATTCAAACGCTGTTCGTAACTGTAGCATTCACTAATACAACCGCAGCTCTTAAAGCAACATTACCAAAAAACTCCTACTTAGTGGGTGCCTACGTTATTGGTGGTGCTGTTTCTGGCGCTGTAACCTCTGCCGTAATTGGTGTAGGTTCTACTGCAACTGCCAATGAGTTCGTAGCTTCTTATGATGTCAAAACTGCGTCAACTGGCGAAGGTTTCAACATCGTAGGTGCTGCTGCTGTAGGTAGTGCTTTTGCAACTAAATTAACTGCTGATACTCCAGTATATGTAAAATATACAGGTGTGGGTGGTTCAGACTCAGGTAGTTGGACTGTTCGTTTAGAATACGTCGTAACAGGTCCTGGCGAAACATTGTAATAAATTTAGAAGAGAGGACATGAAAATGTGCTTTCTTCTTCTTACTTTAGGATAGGGGATTATATGGCAACAGTAAGAATCACAAGTGGTAAGGTAGTAAATGTTCCAGTAAATGCTAACGCAACTTCAACTACAACAACAACAACAGGTAGTGGGATTTATAAAGATTCCCCTTACACAACAATTCAAGCTACTGTAGTAGGTACAGGAGCTGTTACAGCAACAGTCGTAGTAGACTGTTCTAATGATAATGTCAATTGGTGTTCAACACCACTAGCTACAATCGCTCTAACAGGTACAACTTCTGCCTCTGATGGTTTTACAACATCCGCCCCTTGGAAATATATCCGTATGCGTGTTACTGCAATTAGTGGAACTGGCGCAACTATCACTGGTTTGGCAGGAGTATAAATATGAGTGTATCAACAAACGCTGTAGTTACTGGCGAAAGTAATGTATCTTACGCCACAGACGCATCAGGTAATGTGATTGGGTTGAATGGTACAAACAATAGTATTACTTATTTAGGCAATAAGGATATATCAACTAAGCGTATTAAAGTTGGTATGAATTACTTTCCTGGATGGTCAACTCCAGGGGGTGGGCCAAATAGTGCTGCACCTTGGGCGGTTATTCCAGCAGGCCGTTATCCATTACAGGGCACATATGATGAAACATCTCAGGCAGTAATAGATAATCAAATACGACAAATGCGAGATTATGGCATTGATTTTGTAATGATTGATTGGTTTTATGATACTACTACTCATTCATCAGCAAGTAGCACATTAATAGGAAGTTTAGACCACTGGGTTAATGGGTTTATGGCATCTACAGTTCCAGGAAAGCCTAAATTTTGTATCGCATGGGCAAATGCAACAAATGCAAGTTATATAACAAATGCTGGGTTTGCAAACGCAATTACTAAATTTATTACAGATTACTTTCCAAATCCAAATTACTTTAAGATAGATAATAAACCAGTTCTAGGTTGGGTTGACTACACAAGCACGCCGCCTAATATTTCCCCATCTTCTACAGCGCAAGTTAATACATTATTTAC
>JAKPKF010000276.1 GCA_029553845.1 bacterium
GGCCATAGTAACATCATTAATGCTACTCCCAGTAATTTAAACCAAGTAAAGCCAAGGCATACTATAGCATCAAAATTCATTGAGCTACCCTTATAATTACCGTGACTATCGAAGTGATAGTAGTTCTTAGGTTTTAATACTTGCTCAGATCCTAGGTATGGTGGTAGGTCCTTTTTAATGAACCTACCCTTATTATCTCTTCTCCTTAATATCTTGGGAGCAGATAAATCTTCGTCGTAATCCTTAATCTTTGGCATTGTTTTTCTTTTTAAAGAATATTAGGTAAATAGGAAATAAAGGTAATACTAACCAGATGGTAAGAAATAATAGGTTGGGTCTGATCATCCTAATTTCTTGACATAACATCTTAGTTAAGATTATAGAGGGGATTAGGCATATCCCATAGATTATGCCTAATATTATCCAAGTACTATTCATTGAGCTTTTCAATTAATTTTTTAAGTTTCTTATCTAAGGTTATCACTTTCTCAAGGGTTTCATCATCCTTGTGTTTCCCGTTATCATCCAACCATTTTTTGATTGCCTCTAAGGATTTCTTGGATTGGTGATATGCAACAAAGGAATTGTACTTCTGTTCATTCTCTGTAGTACAAGGTAGGATTATTGCATTACCTTTTCCATCTAATCGAGTAAATTGACCCTCTAGATTTGTTGTTCTAGTAATTATTACCTTATTAGATAATATTGCAGTACCATTCTTTTTATCGATAGATACTACGTTTGCCTTTTCCATTAGGGTTTTGTCTTGGTAAATTACCGAGTTACCCTCTTTGAGTTTTATTACTTCTTTTTTCATATAAATAATGTATTTATTTTTGTTATACAAATATACTATTTTATTTTTAAATATCAATCATTATTGAATAAATTCTGCAAATCTTCTGAGGTTATCCCATGCTGACGGTAGTAGTCGTATTCCCAAGGATTTAGAGGTTTGCAATTGACTGGGTATTCGTCTCTTAATTCGAAAGGCAAATAGCCAAGAAATTCTATACTGTTGAAATACTGTACCTTACCATCAGTAAATAAGAAATATTTCAAAGGTCTATCGATTGCCTTACCGAAATTACTTCCTATTAATCTGATATCCTTGTTGGCAATGTAAACATGATACTTATCAGTTATCAAATATACCTGGGTATTCCAGGGTTTCTTCGATTCATCTAAGGTTTTCCTAAACCAATCAACCATAATCTGTTGTTTCTTTCCCATATCCATAATTAAATTATTTATTCATTGATAAATAGAACTCGATATACCTACCTAAGAAAGGCTACAAGCAATACTTTATCCTCTTTAATGTAAACTCTAAGAATTTATATTATGGATAAACTTACTAACGAATTAATTGCCAAGGTTGCAAACAAGTTAAACCTTGAACCAGCTCTGTTAAAGACAGTAACTGTAGTAGAATGTGGTAATCGAGACGGATTTTTACCCTCTGGTAGACCTCAGATTCTCTTCGAGGGTCATGTAATGTGGAAATATCTGAAGATAAAACTCGATGGAGAAGGCAAAAGAACCTATTTATACGATCTAGCCAAGAGAAATCCCAGTCTGGTTTATCAGAAATGGACCAAAGAATTCTACTTGGGAGGTGAAGGAGAGTGGAAAAGACTCGAAGCAGCTCGTAAAATTGATGAAAACTGTGCTAATTTAGCTACTTCTTGGGGATTGGGACAGATTATGGGCTTCAATTATCAGCTTTGTGGATGTCAATCAGTGGATGAAATGATCCAAAAGATGTCTGAATCTCATGAAATGCAGCTAGAAATGATGTACCATTTCCTCTATAACTCTGGTTTAGTGAAACATTTGAAGGCAAAAGACTGGGATGCCTTCGCTAAAGGATACAATGGCCCTGGTTACAAAGATAATAACTACGACCAAAAGCTAAGAAATACCTATGAAAACTTTAAAGACAAGCTATGAAAGTAATCTACAACAACCTTATACCTTTCAAGGGATACAAAGCTATCAACATCTTTGGTTTAGTGTTTGTAAGAAAGGGGGCTAAGTTTACTGAGGTGGATTATAACCATGAACATATACATTCAAAGCAAATGGCTGAGATGTTATGGGTATTTTTCTACCTTTGGTATGGAATCGAGTACTTAATCATCCTTTGTTTTGCTAAATGGAACAAGCAGAATGAAAGGTATCATGATGTAAGTTTTGAGGAAGAGGCTCATAACAATGATTCGAACCTGGATTATATTTCAACTAGGAAGCATTATGCTTGGTTCAAGTACATAAAATTGAGAAGTTATAAGAAATGAAAGACTTAAAAGTACTGGGAGTATGTGGAGGGCAAGGAGCCCTCCTATTCCCTTTTA
>JAKPKF010000295.1 GCA_029553845.1 bacterium
ATAAGAGCCGAATTATATCGTTTGTCACCTCGTGAGATTTTAGTTCAGCAATCTATTCTTGATCAACCCAAGCTTTTTCAGGTTATACGTGAGTGTGGCTCAATCATAGAAGCCCAGCAGGACTGGGTCTATAATATTTCGCACTCGCTCGACTTGCTTAAGAAAAAATTCGGCATTGTGTCTCTAAAGGGTTTCGGCTTTGAGGATAATGCTCCTGAAATCGCAGCCGCAGGTAATTTACTTGAATATGTACAGGAAATGATACGTAAAAATTGCCCTCATATTCGAGTCTTGCTCCCCTATGAAGAAAAAGAATACGTGCTTTTAGATGAAGCCACAAAGAGAAACTTGGAACTTGTAAAGAATCTTAATGATTCTAGCAAGAGAGATACTCTTATTGAGGTAATAGATAAAACCAAAACGGCGGGCGGGGCTCGTCTTCTGCGCCAATGGCTCTTTCAACCTCTCAGAATTCGCGAGAAAATCGAAGAACGCTTAGAAGCTATTTCGTTTTTATACCATAATCAAATATTACTAGCAGATATAAGAAAATTACTTTATGGCATTCTTGATATAGAAAGATTGATATCGCGTCTTGCTGTCGATAAAGCTCATGCTAGAGATCTAAGAGCTATTCATGATTCAATCAATATTGGAATAAACCTTTTTGCTCTGATAACATCTGCTCAAGCTCCTTTCGAACTCACTTCAAGGATGAGCAAGGAGCAACTTGAAGCTTGTAAGCATGTTATCGATACTATAGAAAAAACTATCTTGGAAGAGCCATCTATTTTGTTGACCGAAGGCAACATTATAAGGGATGGTTACGACAAAGAGCTTGACGATCTGAGAAATCTGCATAAGAACACTCAGAAGGTACTTGAAGACTACCTTAAAGATGAGAAAAATCGTACCGGGATTCAAAATCTACGGATAAGATATAACAGAATAATTGGTTATTACATTGAAGTGACAAAAGGAAATCTTGCGAATGTTCCTTCTCATTTCATTCGCAGACAATCTCTAGTTGGCGCAGAACGATATACTACCGATCGATTAGCAGAACTAGAGAGCAAGATCAATGGA
>JAKPKF010000270.1 GCA_029553845.1 bacterium
TCCAGCACCAACCATTTTAGTTTCAATAGAACCATCATTTGAAAATACCCATGAATTGGTGTCCTCGTCATAAGAAAGATAAGGTTTATTAGCATCCGCATTTTGTGCGAGAATCTTTTTATTAGAACCTGCTGTACCATCACCAACTGCAAAACTATTACCAGTTGTTCCTGTATCAGTACCTTGCGTATGTTTAAGATCAGTGGCACTTTCAAGAAGTGCTTCAGTGATTTTCGCAGTCGCTCTTATAGAATCTCCTGCGGTAGAAGGTACTGATAAGTTTTTCAACTTATGAGTGTTCATGTTAACATCTGCAATCATAACACCTAAAGTTGTATCAGTTCCCTGAGTATGCTTTTTAGTTACTGCATCAGATACATCGGAATCAGTATTAGTTGCATTTGCAAGTTTAGTCCCATCTGACTTAACGAGATATCCACTTGAAACAGACCCCATGGAGTGATCAGACGTACTATCAACTGCATGAGACCTACTATGCTTCTTCGATATAGCATCTGCCACATCACTATCTGCCTTCACAGCAACAAGAGTAGTCTTCGTATCTGCATAACTCTTTGTAGCTTTCTGACTTGCAACCTTACTATCACTATTTGCAGCTAGATTTGCATCTGTATCTATAGCAGCACTAATATCAAATATACTTATATAATCATAAGTAGAAGTAGTATAACTAGTCTTTGCAATAGTAATTTTAAAACGTTGAGTAGCAATATAATCTCCATCATCTACATAAAATGAGAAGTCTCCATTATTATCAGATGTAACAGTATTAACTGCAATTCCACCTGAATATGCAGTATATATACTTGCAGGTGTAGTTGTACCAGCTAAGAAAGCACTGATAGTTGCTGTCTTAATAACATTACCTGCAAAATCCCTACTTGTTCCTTTTAAGAGGTATCGCATAGAATCTCCCTTTACATCATATCTTACTGTTATTATATCTATAAAACTCTTTCTGATCTTTCTTATGTACATGAAAAGTATTATTATCAATCTGCTTACTGATATATATAGTATACTTAGTATAAATATCGTAAATACCATGAGGATATCCTGGTGTAGGATATGCCCCTCCACTTATATTAAAATCCCCAATCAACCTAATCCCAGCATATATCATTATGAAGTCCTTATAGTTATATCTGACACTACGTTAAACACATCATTTATTAATGTAGTTACTTCACCTAATGCATCAACTAATTGTATATCATAGTAATATTGCCCAAGTAAATATTGCGTATCAGTAGCTTTAATATCCCAAGTAGCTATACCAGATGAAGGTACTGATATTGTAAGTGTTGTAGCTATCTTAGCTTCTGCATCTGTATCAGTCTTATTCTGCTTCACTGTTACAAATAAAGATGCCCCTGTAAGATCTACAGCAGTATTAGTAGAGTCGTAGAAGTAGTAAGTAATTGTCTTACTATCATTCCTAGTTACTGTCAACATCTATAATATCCTCCTGCGCAACTTCATGCTCATATATTGTACTAGTAAGCAAGCCAACTTCAGCTGCCCGCTTCTTAATATCCGCAATCTCATCAGAACTAAAGTGTGCATGAATGTTCTCTGTACGAAGCGTACGCACTGCTGCATGTCCAGCACGATCCAGAATATCAGTAGCTGCCTTGAGCTTAAGATTAGGAAGATCAGAATCCATCATATCTTCTAGCACACGCACAGCTTTAGGCGCAAGATCCTGAATCTCTTTAGAAACATCAATAGCATCTATATCCCGAACTGCTTTAAGT
>JAKPKF010000315.1 GCA_029553845.1 bacterium
CGGGGACTCCCGCCTGGTGTCACGGTTTTTGCCAACGCGAGAATAAACAAGTAACAATCACATCCCTGCATCGCATCACGAGTGCAAAAACACGCGCCACCGCGACTCGACGCCAACAACACATACCGCCGAACGTTAGCATTAATGGGGTACGATCAAGTCACATCCTTTACAGAGTTAAAGACACATAGTTTACACTTTTCAGAGCCGTAATTTGTATAAAAACAAATTGCCATGCCTTGGAAAGACACAACAACTATGGAACAAAAAGTAGAATTCATCTGTGAATGGCTTTCTGGAAATTACAAGATCACTGAGTTATGCAAATCCTTTGGCATATCACGTCCGACCGCATACCTGTTAATCAGCAAGTATGAGAAATACGGTATAGAAGGGTTATTAGAGAAGTCTAAAGCCCCACGCAATCACCCTAACAAAACCAAAGAAGAGATTGAGTTAAAAATATTGAAGCTAAAAGGTCTACATCATCGATGGGGTGCAAAGAAGATCCGTATACTATTGTTGAACTACTTTACAGAAAATCAAATTCCATCAGTAACAACTATACACAATATCCTTTCCAGAAACGGTCTGGTTTGCCCACAAAGAAGAATACGACGTGTCAAGCCTCTATACCCTATCTATGACCCCCAGGAGTGTAATCAGGTCTGGAGTGCAGACTACAAGGGAAAGTTCAAAATGGGTAATCTGAAGTACTGTCACGCTTTAACCATAGCAGACTCTAAAAGCAGGTTCCTCTTTACGGCAAAAGCACACATCAGCGAGAATTTTAAGTCAGTAAAAACAGAATTTACCAGGGTGTTTAGAAGGTATGGGTTGCCCAAACAAATACATACCGACAATGGCTCTCCTTTTGGCGCTATTACATCGGTTCAGCGATTTTCCAAATTATCATTCTGGTTTATAGACCTGGGTATATTACCAGTGTTCTCGGATCCAGCTCACCCTGAGCAAAACGGAAGACATGAGAGAATGCACCGCGACTTAAAAGCTGCCTGTGCTAAGCCATCGGCAAATGACATGAAGTCACAACAATGTAAATTAAATGCTTTTGTAGAAGAATATAATAACTTAAAACCTCACGAAGCCCTGAATATGGAGACTCCAGCGAGTGTGCATACCCGCTCAAAAATCCCATTCCCGGAGCGAATAAGAGAGTATCACTATCCTGAACACATGAAAGTGATGAACGTTACAAAAAACGGATCTATGAGATGGAGATCATATTACTGGGTATACCTGACCAGAGGACTTATCGGCAAAAGAGTTGGAGCTGAGGAGATTGGTAACGGAATTTGGAAAGTCTTTTACCGTAATGTATTTTTAGGTTACTTTAATGAAAATGATATAAGAAAAAAACAACAAGTAACAAGGTTATGCTCTAATCTAGTGTAAAGCATGTCCCTTAAACTTTGTAAAGTATCTCCCTTAACGAACATGGTAAAAAAAAATAAAAAAAGTTGACTTGTATTATTTAATTTCGGAACTTACGATTGCATTCAGTCTGAAAGTTAATGAATTAAACTTATGCTATAATAATGATTGCGTCTCTGAAATTATTAATTCTCTGAGAAATAGAGAGAAACAATTCTGAAAAGAAAAAACAAAATGAAATTGATGAAAACGATTGTTTTTAAAATAGGGCTCCTAA
The DNA here is from genome assembly GCA_029553845.1 of bacterium. Next base: position 1,673 of record JAKPKF010000315.1, read on the forward strand.
TGCTGTTTATACTGATGGTTAGAACAGGTTGTGAGAAAACCAACGAAAATGGAGAATATGCAGATGTTGAATATTTCAAATTTTCTGACTTCGGTTGTGAAACTGGAGATTCTTGGTATCTAAGACCAGGTTATGTTGGGAAAAATTACATAATCAGGTCTCAACAGGAATTCGAGGAATGTATAGCCATTGAATGTAATCCCCAAATTGATTTCTCAAATTTTGTATTACTCATTGGTGTTAAGCTGTTTAATTCAGGAGCATTGCTATTTAATGAAATGGTACAAGAAAACAATTCTGAAGTCATATATACTATAACTTTCTTGAAAGATGAATCTACAGTCGCTCTTGGCATTCCATATCACTCTATTGTTAGGAAACCGTTAAACGGTAAAAGTATCAGGATTGTTGAAATCGTCAAAGAAACGCTATAAAATGAGAATTAAATCTAATGGACGGGTAAACTTTTTAAGGAGTGCATTTGCATTTGGTTTAGTCCTAATGTCATTAAGCTTATTCGGCCAAAATAACAATTATTACTGGTATAAGGGTACAAAAATTCCTTTGATACTTGTGGACAATAAGAAATTTATACTATTTCAAAGTGATAATTCTGATAGCACATTGGCGGTTCTAAAAAGAAATGAATGGAGAGTTATTAAGAGTGACGTAGACCTTACCATTAACACAATAAATCCTTTTAAGAAAAGTAATCCAAGCGAGGACCACACCTGGGCAATCATAGAAAAGGATAAAGTGGAGAATCCGGAATTATTTTTTTCTCAATTTCCTGAATATATGCTTTATGTATCACCATTCTTCACAAGTCCAAGTGGTGACTTAGCGGGTTTGTCACATCTGTTTTATGTTAGGTTGCATAAAGAACAAGATTTAATTCAATTAGAAGAATTTGCACAGTTACACGAAGTGGAAATACTTGGAAATAACTATTTTATGCCTTTATGGTATACACTTGCATGTACAAAAAGGTCTCCTGGTAATGCCATGGAAATGGCTAATCTGTTTTACGAGTCTGGAAAGTTTTGTGCATCCGAACCTGATTTAATGGTTTCTGATTTGCCTTTTTGTGTTAATGATGAGTATTTTTCAAATCAATGGAATTTAAATAACACGGGACAATATGATGGTACCAATGGTTTCGATATTCGATTTTGTGAAGTAAGGGGATTAACTTCGGGCTGTAGCAATATTGTTGTAGCAGTTGTGGACCAAGGCATAGAATTGGATCATCCTGACCTTACAAATATGTATCCTTTTAGTTATGATACCGAGTCAAACACTCAACCCAGCCAAGTGCTGGGCCCCCATGGAACGGCTTGTGCTGGTATTATTGGTGCTTCTGCAAATAATGATTTAGGTGTCGCAGGTATAGCTTCGGAGTGTCAATTAATGTCTGTTAGCAATAGTCTACAAGGTACACTAAATAGTCGGCAAAGAAGAGGTGATGGGATAAATTGGGCTTGGCATAATGGTGCAGATGTAATAAGTAATTCATGGGGATCTTCTGTGCCAAATGAAATTATAAGTGAAGCAATTGACAGTGCCTTAACGGAGGGACGAAATGGATTAGGATGTGTTATTGTTTTCTCATCCGGGAATAACAATATTGATGTTTCATATCCAGCCAATTATAATCCTGACATAATTGCGGTTGGTGCCATGAATCAATGCGGAGAAAGGAAAAGCCCGAGTTCTTGCGACGGAGAAGCCTGGTATAGGCTTGAATACAATGATTATTTAGGTGGAAGCAACTATGGTAGTGAATTGGATATAGTTGCACCTGGTGTTCTAATTGCAACAACAGATAGGCAAGGCAATGAAGGATACAATCCTAATGTGCCAATTCATACCCTAAATGGAGGAGATAAAATTACTGCTGACTTTATAGATCAAGATTTCACTGTATGGTTTAACGGAACATCTGCTGCCACACCACATGTTGCGGCAGTTGCTGCACTGGTATTATCTGTTAATCCAACTTTAACTCAGGATCAAGTACGCAATATAATTGAGTCTACTACCCAGAAGGTAAGAACAGATATTTACACCTATTCAACTACTCCGGGAAGGACAAACGGTACTTGGAACAACCAAATGGGATATGGCCTACTTAATGCATATGAAGCTGTTATGGCTGCGATTGGTGGTCCAATTGCTGGTTCATATCTAGTCTGCTCGTCCGGAGCTACATTTTCACTTAATGATCCGCCAACCGGAGCATCTATAAGTTGGAATGCCAGCCCGTCAAGGTATTTCACAGTGACCTCTGGATCTGGATCATCTTTCTCAACGTCATGGGCCGGCGGCTTCCGATCAGGAGAAGGGACTATCACAGCGACTATTATTGCATCCTGTGATACAATTACTCTTACAAAAAGCGTTTGGGCAGGAAAACCAGCCGGCGTAACAGCTATAAACTTGCTTCCTGATGATGGTGTTTGTAGAGGTTATTCCTACTACTATCAAGTTGGTGTTTCTGATCCATATCCCTTAAATGTAGAATCGTATTATTGGGATCTTCAACCGCCTGGTGTGATTATCGGTAGCAATACGGGACCCTCGTTAAGATTCTATTATCCTCCAAATACAACGCTTGGGACATATTCAATTGCTGTAAAAACAATTAATTCATGTGGCGAAAGTTTCTATCATATCGAAAACTTTGATGTGATAGATTGTGATCGTGATAAACTGCTCTCACTTATCATTTATCCAAATCCTGCTTCTGAGGAAACTCAGATAACAATAAATGATGATGGAATTTCAGATCATTCAATGTCGGAGAGATCAAGTAGTTATTATGTGAATATCTTTGATTTACAAGGGAGCGTTGTTTATTCCGATAAGGTGACCAGTAACGTTTTTATTTTGTCAGTATCCGGACTAACTAATGGAACATATAGTGTTGTTGCTACTGACAATAAAACAATTTGGCAAGGTGCTTTGATAGTATCTCATTAATCAGGAAGACCCCTTGGGGGTCAGATTTCAAAAGGACACTATCTATAAGTCGGAGTTCCGACAAGTGAATATTTATTTCACAGATTAATTCTGAAACAAAACTATTATAACATGTCAAAGTTGACCTTAAGTACCTAAAGATAAATTTGTTAAGGCTCGTACCATAAATGACGGAGAAGCCCTAAGATGGGATTAGGTAAATATTACCACTAATGCTAACAGGTCGGTATATGTCATTGGCGCGGCTGCTTTTTGCGCGCTAATCCATTAGATCAGCACCACAAAAACCAGTTGGTGCTTTATCGGCCCGGCTTCGCGGCTAATGCCGCCGGGCAAAAACCAGCCCGCTGGCCCCGCTCCCGCGGGGCACTCCCTCCTGGTGTCACGGTTTTTGCCAACGCGAGAATAAAGTAATAACATCATATCCCTGCATCGCACCATGAGTGCAAAAACGCGCGCCACCGCGACTCTGCGCCAACGCCACATACCGCCGAACGTTATGCCGCATGCACAAATATACCCCTTCATCTAATTTCCTATATTCTGAATCTTTATAACACCTAACGGAAAAAAGGGTAGATCTATCAATAAGATTTATAAATAAATACAAACAGCAATTAGAAATAACAGTAGAAATCATGAAAGAAAGACTCCATTCTGTTATTTCCATATTAGTACTATTAATGTCTGTGGTGCTGATAAATGGATGTAAAAGGGAAATTAATAAAAATGATTTCCTGAAAAAAGTATTATCTAAAATTGAACAAATCGAATCTGCAAGATATACCGCTACTTCAGGTGGCATTCCTCCAGGTAGAACAGTAGAAACGATACCTTCCTATGAAGATACAGAAGAGTATTTTAATCCATGTGATACATTCATTGGGTCCAGTTTTTCAAAAATATATCACTGGAAAGGGTCTCAATATGGTTTTGTCTATGATGGAAATGCGCAGATTTTTTTGAACTGGGACCCAAATACTATTCGGATTGACAGCTTTCAACATAATCATCTCCCATTCAGACCTATGTCACCACCATTCTTCAACTACACAAAAAGCATAATTAAATACGCTCTGGAAACAAAAGATAGCATAACAACTGAAATAGAGGATTTCGGTGATTCTATTAAATTCAGTATTTATATTCCTAATAAAGTCGTTGAATTTTTCGGAAAGGGATACATCATGGATAACCCATACCTTGCCAGTGAGGACGCATTTTCCAGCTATGATATTTGGATACATAAGTCTGATTATCTTCCATTTCGTTATAAGAGAACAGTCCCTCATGAAACATCTTGGCTTATCAACAACAAGCCTGAATTCAATATAGGTAACATTGAGGATTTTGCAGCATCAAATTATTTTCCATCTGACTATTCTATTGTGGGCCAACAAATTAAACCAAAAAAAAACATGGTTGGTAAAACAGCCCCTGATTGGACACTTAAAGATATAAATAACCAACCAATATCATTAAGAGACCTAAAGAGCAAAATCTTACTTATTAAGTTCACAGGAATTGGTTGCGGACCATGTCATGCATCACTCCCGTTTACAAAACGGTTAGTGCAAGACTATTCGATTAATGACTTTGAGATCATAAGCATTGAAACATGGAGTAGTGACATAGATTATATTAAGAGTTACGTAGACAAGAATAAACTGAACTACAAATATTTAATATCAACAGAAGAAATAAGAAAGAGCTATCAGGTCAATGAAGTGCCAGCATTTTTCATCATCGATGAAAACA
>JAKPKF010000326.1 GCA_029553845.1 bacterium
TAATTTAAATTCAATTGTAGTTGAAACTATAAAAAGGTGGAAGATGAACTGCTCCAGTCAGCCTTGGCAAACGGATTCAGCTGCACCACCGATATTGAAGCGATTCGTGATTGCAACTTCTACGTAGTAGCAGTACCCACCCCGGTAGACAAGAACAACAATCCCGATCTGCGTCCGCTATACGGTGCCAGTGAGACCGTGGGCAAGGTCATCTCCAAAGGAGACATCGTTGTCTATGAGTCCACAGTCTATCCCGGTGTTACCGAAGATGAGTGCATCCCGGTGGTAGAGAAGGTAAGCGGTTTGAGATACAATGAAGAGTTCTTTGCCGGATACAGTCCCGAGCGGATCAATCCCGGCGACAAGGAACACACCGTCGAGAAGATCAGGAAAGTCACCTCCGGCAGCACCCCTGAAATTGGTAAGATTGTGGATGAGGTATATGCTTCAGTCATCACCGCCGGCACCCACCTGGCCCCCACCATCAAGGTAGCTGAAGCCGCCAAGGTGATCGAGAATTCACAAAGAGACATCAAGAAGTACATGTGGATCCCCATTACACCCGGATTATGAACGGCCGCGCTTTATCATTTGCATAAGGCATAACTAAATTCATTAAGGTTCGTGTTTTAGACAGACAATTTACAAATATCAAAAATATGACTAACAAAGAACAAATTCTTGAAAAGATCACAAGTAATGAAGCCATAGTGGGCATCATTGGTCTGGGCTATGTAGGGCTACCGCTTGCAGTAAGTTTTGCTCAAGCAAATATAAAAGTAATCGGATTTGATAAAAACCCCGAAAAAGTAAGAAAGATAAACAGTGGGGAAAACTACATTGGTGATATCACTGAACAGGAGCTCCAGTCCGTTGTGAACGGTGAGTATCTAATTGCTACAGATAGATTCGATAGAATATTTGAATGTGATGTATTGATAATATGTGTACCTACACCTCTTGATATATTCAAGAAGCCCGATATGAGTTATATTGAAAGTGCTTGTAGGGAAATAGGGCAAAACATGAAACCTGGTACTTTCATCAGTCTTGAAAGTACAACCTATCCCACAACCACTGAAAATTTGATGATGCCTATTCTTGAAAGAGAGTCAGGTCTGAAACAAGGTGTAGATTTTTGGTTGGCTTACTCACCAGAAAGGGTTGATCCCGGGAATGATACCTATAAAACAAAAAATACTCCTAAGGTTTTAGGAGCCATGTCTGATGATGGTCTTGAGATTGGTGAAGCAATTTACAAAAAAGCGATACAAAATGTGCACCTGGTCAGTTCACCCAGAGTTGCAGAAATGGTGAAAATCCTTGAGAATACATATCGTTTGATTAATATCAGTTTAATAAACGAACTTGCTTTACTTGCCGGGAAAATGGATATTAATATTTGGGAAGTAATTGATGCAGCCAAAACAAAACCTTTTGGATTTCAGGCTTTCTATCCGGGACCTGGTATAGGAGGCCATTGTATTCCTCTAGATCCATTCTACCTGGAATATATCGCGAAGCAGTATGATTTCGATTTGACCATGATTCATACAGCTGGTCACATTAATATGCGTATGCCTCACTATATGTATATTAAAATTGCTTCTGCTTTGAATAAAAATGAGAAGTCAGTAAGTGGTAGTAAGATATTGTTTTTAGGTGTTGCCTATAAGCCCAATATTGATGATGAAAGAGAATCACCAGCATTAGAAATAATCGATACTGTAACAGCAAAGGGAGGGTTAGTTTCATATAATGATCCATATATCCCTATGATAAAGACCCATAATGGAGTTTCACTTAAATCTGTTGAACTCACACCGGAAACTTTGTCACGAGCAGATGTTGTTGTAATCACTACAAATCATAGAGATTATGATTCCGATTTTATTATGAAACATTCAAATTTAATTGTAGATCTAAGGAATGTAATGACTCCGGACGATAAGAATAAAGTTTTTAAATTATAACGTAATAAATGAACAAGAAAATTTGTGTTATTGGAGGAGGTAGATGGGGTAAGAATCACATCAAAACTCTCTATCAATTGGGTTCACTGGAAGGTATTGTGGAAAGCAATACTGAGCGACTTAACGAACTTCTTAACGAATTTCCGGTGAAAGGATTTTCATCTTTAGATGATGCACTTTCATTTGGTTTTGATGGATATACTATAGCAGCTCCTGCACCCCTTCACTTTTCAATTGCGAAGCAATTAATAGAGAAGGGACAACATGTCTTGGTAGAAAAACCACTTACTTTGTCAGCAGACGAATCACTGCAATTGGTAAAGCTTGCAGAAAAGAATCACGTTCAGTTGATGGTTGGTCATGTATTATTATTTCATCCTGCTATCCGCAAAATCAAAGAATTGATAGATGATGGAAAAGTTGGTAAGCTGCATTATATATATTCTAATCGTTTGAACTTGGGAACTGTGAGGACAGAGGAAAATGTATTCTGGTCTTTAGCTCCCCATGATGTATCCATATTTGATTATTTCGTAGGGAAACCTGCAATTTCAATCCAGGCCCAAGGACAGAAATTTCTTCAGAAAAATGTCTTTGACTCTACCATGGCTGAGCTCACCTATCCGGATAATATTCATGGTCATATCTTTGCTTCTTGGTTGCATCCTTTTAAGGAACATCGTTTAGTTGTCATTGGCAGCAAAGGAATGCTATCCTTTGAAGATTCCAGTAAAGAAAAAGATATCATTTTTTACGATAAATATATAAGTTTCGAAGAAGGTCTTCCTGTGAAGAATGAAAACCCTGAAGAGATAATTTCCTATGAAAAGGGTATGGCATTGACAGAAGAACTCAAATATTTTGTTGACCATTTGGACAGTAAGATAGAGGTTGCAGATGGTAGATCGGGATACGAAGTTGTTAAAGTACTGGAAGAAGTGCAATCAATCCTTGATAAAACAAATTAATGGAAAAAGAATATTTTGTTCATGATAGTAGTTATGTTGATGAGAATGTAACTATAGGAAAAGGGACCAAAATATGGCATTTTAGTCATATTCAAAAAGGTGCAGTATTAGGTGAGAATTGCTCACTAGGACAGAATGTAAATGTTGCCAATAATGTGAAAATAGGTAATGGTGTACGCATTCAAAACAATGTTTCTGTTTATGAAGGTGTGGAGATAGAGGATAACGTCTTCTGCGGCCCATCTTGTGTATTCACGAATGTAACGACTCCCCGGTCTCACTACACAGTCCATGGTAATTACGCGAAAACACTCATCAAATGGGGTGCCTCATTAGGCGCAAATTCAACGATTGTTTGTGGTCACACAGTAGGACGATGTGCTTTAATTGCCGCAGGTGCTGTTGTTACAAAAGATGTAAAAGACCATGCGCTTATGGTAGGAGTACCTGCTAAGCAATTGGGATGGGTGTGTGAATGTGGGGAGCGTTTGCCAGATGAACTTGTTTGCGGGAAGTGTGGTAAGGAATACAAGGAATCTAATAATGGATTAACGGAAGTATAACTCAGGCAAACTGACGAATGTCACGAATTAAGCACGAATTACACAAAGCGTTACTCAATGTCAGAAATATTATTTAAAGAAGAGAGTTACAAGATAATAGGGTTGTGCATGAAAGTGCATAAAGAACTAGGTCATGGTTTTTTGGAAAGTGTATATTCAGAAGCTTTGGAAATTGAGTTTCAAAACAACAATATTCCATTCAAGAAAGAAAAGAAGCTACCTGTATATTATAACGACCAACCTCTCAAGAAATACTTTCGTGCAGACTTTATTTGTTATGACTCTATAGTATTGGAGTTGAAAGCAACTAAATATTCAGTTGAAGCAGATATCAAACAAACATTAAACAATATAAAAGCAACTAACTTTAAGTTAGGGATACTTATAAACTTTGGTACACCATCACTTTCATACAAAAGAGTTGTAAATTAGCACACTTCGTGCCATTCGTGATAATTCGTGCAATTAGCATTACTCTATAGACAATACAAAAAAAGAAATATATCATTCAACTTATAAAAACTACAACAATGCAATTCAGAGATTTAAAGAAACAATACCAAGTCCTCAAACCCGAAATAGACAAAGGCATCCTAGACGCAATAGCCTCCGGAGCCTTCATCATGGGTAAAGAAGTAAGAGAATTAGAAGCATCACTTGCTGAATATGTAGGCGTAAAACATTGTATTAGTTGTGCCAACGGAACTGATGCACTGACATTGGCTTTAAAGACATGGAATGTTAAAGCGGGAGA
>JAKPKF010000272.1 GCA_029553845.1 bacterium
CATTTTCTAAAAGCACTACACTTATGACACGTACATCTAGAAGCAAGTTTCCATGCTAGCTCTTCTATGAAACTTGGAACATATCTGCACTCATATAGTTCGTTCCAGATTAGACACATGATTTCTGTGCAATTCTTCATACAAATGCTTCCAACTTTTCTGAATCCATGTGGTCTTGCCAATTTGGACAATCACAATTACGTTCACACGAGGTATTATAACCACATATATTGCCGTGGTTCAAAATACATCGGTATATGTGGTTCTTGAAATATCCAAATTTGCACATTTTCATTACCACCGACTTTTTGGCCTTTCATCAAAAAAAGAAAAGAAAGCAAAAGCTTCCTTTCCTTTCTCGGATGTGTTTTGGGGGCAATTACATAAAAGTTGTTTAAGTATATAAACGTTTTGGTAATCATAAAAAAGAAAGTACCATACTACTACATAAGAAGGATTTAGGGTAAAATCAATATACGTAGATTGTTTAATAAGGTAATATAGTAAATTAAGTCTATTACTACAAGTTTATGGCCTAATAACTTTTACAGTATAACTACTATATTACTATATTATCACTATGTACTTACTATATTTACTATATTTACTATATTTACTATATTACGATAAATGCAGGAGAAAGTCCAGGACTAAAGTCCTGGGATGAATCCGTGCTTATAAAACACAAACTTTATATACTAGCCAAGCGTATAAGATCTTGGCATGGCAACAGATAGATGGACAAGGAGTAATACCACAGTCTATAATATAGGATATCACCTTATATGGTGTCCCAAGTACCAACGCAAGGTATTAGTCGGAGACATAGAAGCACGCCTGAAGCAGCTTCTTCAAGAAAAGGCTGATAAGATTGGTGTCTCTATTGAAAAAATGCAGATTATGCCAGACCATGTTCATCTATTTGTCAAAGCGTCGCCTGTTGCTAGTCCTCATTGGATAGTGCAACAGTTGAAGGGCTATACTTCCCATGAACTAAGGCAGCAATTCAAGTCTCTTAGAACCAGATTGCCCACTCTGTGGACACGAAGCTACTATGTTGAATCGTGTGGTCATATCTCGGAGGACACGATCAAGAAGTACATCGAGGAGCAAAAGAACAAATGATCCTAACCTACAAAATCAAACATGGAAGGGATTTCTCAGATGAACTGAGAAAGGCTAAGAAGATAGCCAACTATGCAATCCAAACGCATAGCCGTAGCTCCAAAGATGTCAAGCAATTCGGTCTTAAGTCGATGATATCCAATCAGATTCTCAGGAAATACAGCAAGGACAAGCGAGCTAAGAATGCCACAAACGTTAAACTGGCAGTACCTAACCAAGGAATCAAGGTAGATCGAGACGCAAAGACCATATCAGCGCCATGCTTGAAGCTTTCCATAAGATATGAGTTTCCTGATAATTTTGAGAAGGTCAATCAGATTGAGATAGGATCAGAGTATGCCTACGTATCTGTATCAATTCCAGAACCCGAACTGATCAAAGCTGAGAGCTGGATAGGAGTTGATCGAAACACAGTTGGACATATTGCCGTGGTATCAGATCCCGAAACGGGCAAGGTAATCAAACTCGGAAAGTCAGCTCTCCATATCCACCAGAAGTATAAGAGCCTGCGCAAAGGACTTCAGAAGAAAGGCAAGTACGGCAAAGTCAAGCAAATCAAGGACAGGGAAAGCCGAATAGTCAAGGACATTAATCACAAAGTTTCCAGAAAGATCGTTGATACTGCCAAAGAATCTGGCAAGGGTATCAAGCTTGAAGATCTAACTGGAATCAGAAACGGCAAGCATAATACAAAGTCGTTCCGCTATGCTAAGAACAGTTGGTCGTTCTATCAACTACAAAATCAGATAGAGTATAAGGCTAAGCTGCTTGGTGTAGAAGTCGCTTATGTTGATCCTGCATATACTTCAAAATCGTGTAGTAGATGTGGACTCATTGGAGACAGGAACAAAAAGAGTTTCAAGTGTCCTCATTGTGGACACGTTGATCATGCTGACAGCAATGCGGGATTCAATATCGCAAAGCGTCCGTGCATAGATCGATTGCATACAGACAGGGATGTATGCAAAGGGACCACTGATAGCCCTAAAGTTGCTCTGGCTTGAATCCAGCTAACAACAGAACCCCAGGTGCTTTAGCCCTGGGAGTATGTCAGGTTTTAGAAAATCGAGCGGATCTTAACGACATATTGCAAGCGTATGATCTTGGTGGTGAATTAAGAACCGAACTAGAAAAATTGGGAGCGAAAATATTTTCCCCTAAACCCTAATTTTTCAGCATTTAGTTTATATACTAG
>JAKPKF010000277.1 GCA_029553845.1 bacterium
CCCACCAGGAACTGAATCATAAATAACGAGATATTGTTTTCTATATGTGTTTCCAGCAACAGGTACTTCACTAACACTAACCTTGAGGTGATCAACATTACCAAAGTATTCTTTCATGCCGAGCATAAATGCAGCCTCAAATGATTCGACCTTAACATGTGTGAAGTCTAAAGTTGTTGCAGGAATAAGTAGTCGTAGCGCCTCTGTTTCAAGTTCTCTATAAAGGAACAAGCACTCTTCATATGGCTCGGTTTCACCCAATAATCCGTTCCTTGCCTTACAAGAGAAGGTGTGGCTTGGTTTATCTCCAGATTGAATGGTTCCACAATATTTACAAATTCTGAATCCTTTTCTAACACTTTCGATTCCAGAAACAGACATCTTTTCGCCGCTAGAATCAGATTCACCAAAATTGATTTCTCTAATCTTTGCTTTTTTAACAAATTCATAACCAAACGAGAAGTCATCATTATCCATTTGATAAGCTTTGGTTATGTCATGTTCTTCATCAACGTCGATTAAAAGTTGTTTGTTATAAAATTTAACACTTCTATCATCGCTTTCATCACCGATCAAGCTCTTAGAATAATCTGAATTTGAATAAACCATATGGACTTTTAACATAGGTCTTAATTGACCAGAATCAGACCACATCAAACTCCCGCATTCAGGACAATTGGTAACATGCGTGCCATCAACTTCCTTCTCGGCATGTGAGCATGTTGGACATAATCTCCATAGTTCAATTTCCGATGATGCTAAATCGATTTGATTGATATTTAATTTTCTTCCACCGGCATAGAAGCTATTTAATGGAGCAAATTCACTAATAGCGGCTGATGCTGAGCGGTTATATTCATAAACAACATTCTGTGTTTTCTTTGTTTCACTACCATTGTCACCAGTTGTTGAGGTTCTCTTTCTTAAAACAGCCTTCAACATAACACCAGATTCCGGGAACGCATAATTAGGTAGCAATCCTTCATCAGAGAAGAAATTAAATACATCTTTCTTATTCATTTCTGAGATGACGTTAGAAAGAGCTGTCTTCTCAATAATGAGTTCTTGCTTTTCTTTTTCGTATGCAGGGTCTTCTGGTTTGGCCTCGATATCTGCGATTAGCTTATTTAAATCCTTGATACTATCACTAATGGAATCTCTTTGTTTTTTAAGCGATTCAAGTGCC
>JAKPKF010000359.1 GCA_029553845.1 bacterium
GCTAATTTTATCCCAAATAAAAGACGCAATCGCACTCGCAAATAAACTAATCACACTTAATATTCCCAATGCTTTGTTTTGAAATCCCTTGAGGCTATCCACATCTGCTTCCACCTTTTCTATTCTCTGTCCCATCTTGTCTTCTAGTCTCTGTACAGCATCGTAGATATCTCGCATGGATACGGTGTCATTACTCATTGTTGAATCAGGAAAACAAATAAAATGATTTGGAAGGCATTAAGAACTGCCATTACCCAAAGCCACTTACTAAAATAGGACTTTAGGCTGTTAATATCACAATGAATATCTTTACCTGTTGTGTCCATTTGTACCTCAAGCTGTAATAACTTCAAATAAACATCTTTTGCTGTTATTCTCCTGTTCTCTACCATTTTAGACAAATCCAAATTAAAATAGCCGTTATCTGTATCCTATATATCCATATTAGCACAAGTAACAAAATTGTAACAAGAATATGTAATAAAAGTTTTCTCATATATGCTTATTTATCACATAGTTTTTAGTTAGTTAAATTAAAAGACACTCTGCACAGAGAACAGTATCACCTGCACTTAACCCCGTAAATGATATATACCCCGTTGTTCCCAAGGTAGTATTAGCGACGGCGTTCATATAATAGGTAGTCTTTGTTGTTAATACTTCTGTACTCTGTCTCGTTACTGGTAATGTATGCTGTAATGCACCTGCACTCCCAGAAGAAGCTACTGAATAATTTTCAAACCTGTCTAAAGAATTTGATGTTGTAGAGCCAAGTGTTGCCCTACCATATATCAATGATACTGAGTTAGACGCTTTCATTTCAAAACACGTCATATACATAACCTTCCATACTCCAATAGGAACAGTAATCGCCAAAGAACCCAAGTTATAGTATGTTCCAGAGGTTGGATTTGTTTGTTTATCATCTGCATCAGAGGTAATCATTATCCTCCACTTTGTAATATCCAATGGGAATCCAAATGGAGCTTTTTGTGTAGAATAATAGTTTGCAGTTATTGCACTATTTGCCATTAAGTGTAAAGCTAGATTGTCTGCTGGGTCTATTTCGTGTAAGAAAGTAATATATGTGTATCCTGCCTCATCACCCTCGTATGTTCCTACTTTAGTGATTATTCCATAAATAGTATTGCCACTATTAGTCATTTTTATTCTCATTCCTACCGAATATTTACCAGTAACATCAGCATTAACCTTAAACACTCCTGTAGGGTCATCTGTTGATACATAAGTCCAAGTTTCGTCGGCTTCTACCCACCCATTTCCCAGATATCTTTTTAGAGTTTCAAGCATTACCATTATGTTATTGCTTTAGAAGTTAATTTAGTTGGTCTGTCGCCATAAACTGTGCTGTCAAGTTGTCTTCT
>JAKPKF010000363.1 GCA_029553845.1 bacterium
TGGTTCTTCTTATATTGAATTTGCTGGTGGAAGTTCTGGGACGATTAGTGTTCCAGCTGCACCAAATAAAAAATGGACTTTGATTACATTAAATACATCGGGAAATATCGTCACTATTGATGGTACAGCAGCTCATACTCCTGATATTCCTGCTATTCCAAGAGGGAGAATTTGTTTAGCAGCGATTTATATTCAAAGTACAGATTCAACAATTTCTGAAGATATGATTTTTGACATGCGTCCAGTATTTGAATTAAGTGTTAAAGATCATAGAGATCTTCAGAATAATAATTTGGCAGATTCACATCAGGCTTCATCGATTTCATTTGTACCCGGCGCGAGCGGGCTTGTTTCTACAAATTTACAGAATGTTATTTTAGAACTTAAGACTCTCTTTGATGATCTTTATGTACATGCTGGTTCTAGTGGAACGTCAGGTACTGCTGGAACTTCAGGTATTGATGGTACATCAGGTAGTTCTGGTACATCAGGTAGTTCTGGTACATCAGGCATTGATGGAACCTCTGGCACTGATGGTGTTGATGGTACTTCTGGCACCTCCGGTGTTGATGGTACTTCTGGCACGTCTGCATAATATGAATTCGACATGTGCTTAGTCGGCAAGATCTGCAACTAGATCTTGCCGACGGCACATATATTAAAAATAATACTATAACGGAGGATTTTTAATTATGAACGTTCCGCTTTATGGGGATGAATTTAGAAAATTATTTGGGAATATGGCAACACTTCATCCCGCTGCGCAAGATGAACCAAATATGACCATCAAAGTCTCAGCAGGTGGGTTTTGGACATATATTGGAGCAGCTGCATATATTGAATATGTTGGGGGAAGTTCTCCCACCATTATTGCTCCAGCATCAAATGCAAAGTGGGTTGTTGTATGTTTAACAAGGAATGGAATGCTTACAAATGTTGATGGTGACAGTGCTGTTAATCCAGTTCTTCCAACAATTCATATGAATTTATATCCTATTGCTCTTGTATACGTGCAGCATGGGGATACTAAAATTACTAATGAGTATGTTTTCGATGCTCGTCCAATTTTTGCATTGTTTCCTAGAGATCACTCTCAATTAGAAGGAATTACTTCTAATAATTGTCACCCAACATCAGCTATTACTGGTCTTGATGCCGCGTTAGCTGCTACTGCTACTGCTACTGCATTGACAGATGGATTGGCTTTAAAAGCTGATGTAGGAGGAACATCTGCAGAAACATTTAAATTAAATCAAGATTATACTGGTGTTCCAGGTGCTGATATCACTCTTGAAG
>JAKPKF010000364.1 GCA_029553845.1 bacterium
TGAAGAATGGCAAACAGGGAGGGCTTATATCAGTGTCCAGGCTTTAACAGAACAGAAGCAGATTATATTAAGTAAGGCGGCTTAGCTGGTGGAAGCTCTTATGACCGGCCTAGAAATTGCGAACACTACTGGACACTAGCCTTAAATCCCTTAGAGTTATACTTCTGTATATTGCCGATTGCTTAATATTCGACTTTTACCTATTGAGGAATGCTTTAATATTGCTTATTGCTTCAGCATCCATCGTGAATGGATCAACATAATATTGCAGGATCAGAGTCGAACAGTTTTTTAGCTTCTCAACTATTTCAGCACTCAGTGTAAATCCGGCCCTTTCCTCAACGCCTCCATTGAGCACAAGGCGTGAAGGATCTTTATCAGTCAGAGTAAAGAACTCATCGTCGATTTTAAGTTGTAATTCTTCAATGAATTTCCAGTAGCCGCCAGTATAGTCTACATACAGTACGAAAGTCTCTTCACCTACCATTTCGAGGTATGTAAGAATTACAAAATTGCTGCCTATGCCCATTCCAACATCTTTATGTATGATCATTTCCTCAACATTTATGTCACCCTTGATATTAGGAACTACATGGCTTTTTACCTTGTATAAAGGAGTCAGCCACAACTTATCGGCTGTTGTACATGAACTTGCAAGAAGAATAACAACTACCGATATGATAACAAACAATCTTTTCTTTATCATAACAATCCTCTCTTTATATATGTGTTAATATTGTCACCTATGGTTATATCGTTTGCAAGGAAAATCACCGGGGGAAAGCCTGATTATAAAAACAACATGCTAATGTAATGTAAAAGCCATCTTGTCGCCATTAGTCAATAATGGTTTATTATACCCCTATTCCAAAACTTTTGAGCAATGTATGGAGGTAGAGGAGGGGATGGGTAATGAAGACTCTGAACCTATTGAAGAATATGACTACGTAGCAGTGATTGCAGATGAAGAGGAAGAAACTATTCATATAAACACAAATATTGACGTAGCGGAGAAAAGCCTTTCCTTGATGGCTGTTGCTATAGGCCAAATGGCTGTTGACTTGAATCTCCCAGAAACATTCTATCTTGGTATCATAGCTTCATCGTATAGGAACATGAAAGCAAAAGGAGAAACAGCATGAATTGGACAAAGCAAATGAAAGACTACAATGATTCTAAAAAATGGGAACCTATGGTTACTGACTTTGATGATAATGAGATATTTACAAAGCAATATGTAGACTGGCTAGAAGAAAAAGCAGATAAGCTTGATGCCATTCTTGATAGATTGGGACATAGTAGAAAGTTGTTCCGGTTGCTCATTTCTTCAGTGTCAGAATCAGAGCCTCAAGTTTCTGAGAGGGCACAGATTATTGATGAGTATATTGTTGAATTGCTTAAAGGAATTGTGGATGAGGAGGTTGTGTCATGAGCAAGAAAGTATTCGTTGTCACCAGCGGTTACTTAAACATCGACCTGCAGAAGCATGTTGAAGCAAAAATGAATTACAACAAGGATCGTGGATATCTCCACGGAAAACTGTATTGAGCAACCATCGCCTGTCTTTTGATGGGCGATTCATTCTACATCTATGAGGTACGAGAAGGCTTGCATCACTGTATCCCTGTCATCGCTTTCGAGAAAACGGATACCTGGGTATTCGAATCGATCTCCGATGCCGCTGTTGCCTATGGCGTTAACAAAAAGGTGATTATTGACAGAATCAAGGATGGGTGTACCCTGAAGGATGGATACACAACTCTTGACTGGTATTCTCCAGAAGAGGAAACAGTGAAAGAACTGAGGGAAATGAGGGAGTATATCCCTAAGAATGATTCTATTGAATTAGATTAAAGTAATTTTGCCTTATGGAATGTCATAGGTTATACTATGATAGGTTTTTTGTACCCAAAGCGAAAATTATATTAAACCTAGATACATCTAATCAGTGGCTTAACAAAGGTGGAGATAATTTGTACAGATAGAAATCAATATGTCATTAGAAGGGAGATTACTTATGAAAAAATTGTTTTTAATATTTTTAATATTAGTATTATTAAGTTCATGTTATTCAACAATTAATGATAGTTATAACATAAAGAATCCATCAAATAATGTTTCAGTATCTCAAGATGACGAGTTCTGGAAAATTAATAATTTTATAGATGCTTTTCAAGAAAAGACAGATGAACGATATTTGACAAATATAAAATTTATGAGGGGTACTTTTTCTAACAATATTACGAAAAATGGTAAATTAACCGCTGCTTTTATTGTTACTGAATCCACTGTATCTATAAAACTCTTTGAAAATGAAAAATATGTTGTCACCGGCAGGGTATTATTCCCTCCAAAATATACAATAGAAATAGTTTGTGAAAATGAGAATTATCAATTCACAGCTATAAATATGGATGATAGATTGAGTTTTCTAAAATACGATGAAATCATTGATATATTAAAAAAAGAGAAAGTAATGGATATTGCAATAACAAGAGACTCGCTAATCGATTATAGAGATTCATATATAATTAAAAATATCATCCCTATTGGATTTAATAACCTCTATAATCGATTAGTACCCTAAACAATTTGATTGTAAAAAGAGGGGCTTCGGCCCCTCCTTATTATATAATGCTATTCAGCCTGTTGCGGAGGTTCTGGAGTTGTTTGAGCCTTCTCTCTCCGTCACGGTGGTCGTAGCCTTTCCTGTATTTGGTATGGCCCATCAGTTCTTCTATTTCACTCTTTTCGATCTCTCCTGCTATCATCGTCTGGAAAGTGTGTCGTAGAGAATACTGTGTCCTGCCTCTCAACTTGATACCTGCCTTCTTTGCAAAGCTTTTGAAGTGCTTGTTGGAAGTGTAGGTTTGCATGAACTCACCATCCATCTTGAAGAGAAATGTCTCTTCTTCTGGAAGTGTTTTGATATACTCATCAAGCAACCTGCAGCATTGTGGTGAAAGAATTCCTACTTTGTACTTCTTGCCCTTGTTGGTGGTCTTAATCCTATCGGCAATAGCCCTCTGCTGTGAGTTGATTGACTGTGTTGTGTAAACTCCACCAAGCTCTGGATGGTAGTTCTTTCTCTCCAGCCCTGCTATCTCTCCTGGTCTGAAACCTGTGGTAGTGTATAGTTAAGTTCGCAATTTGGATTCCGATT
>JAKPKF010000381.1 GCA_029553845.1 bacterium
ACACCGCTAGCCGTTTCCTGATAGAACAACGGCTGGTTACCGGGATGATTTTCATCTAGTATGCTATCCCATGAGCCAGGATCCTCGCCTAGTCCAGCTGGATAAGCTATAGAGGCAAAAGGTATTGAGGACTGCAAAAAAGTACATGATGTGGCAGTAAACCCAGTACCATTAACATTAGGTATATAACAAGGCATTTGAAAATTGCTGCCTTCTTTTACTCTGTTAGCCCAAAATTTATTATTGCCTTCATCATCCACAACTTCAACAAACTTAGTACAATAAACAGGAGCAGAAGTAGGCACACTAGAGGTTTGGTTAGTTACTACAAGCCCAAACTGATCACGATATATCTCGCTACCTAAAAGCCCCTCTTCTCCGTTACTTAAATTAATACACTCTCCTCCTCCTCCGTTGCCCTCTGAATAGTGGTATCCTGATGCTGTGCATAAAAATCTTAAGGATGCCTCAGAAAATGATTTAGAGCGTAATCTAGGGCCCCTCCCCATCCCATCATCACTATCATTATTATCATTAAACATCTCTAAAGTGCCCTTAGGTGAGGAACATCCCCGATTATACCAACTGCAAATGCTGTGCAACTCGTCGTAAGAACAACCATGATTAAGACACTCCGTCTCATTACCGTCGTAATCACACTCATTATCGCCGTTAACACAATAAAAAACATTATTATTATAAGGTAAGATTTCATCATATAAATACCAGCCATCATTTAGAGAGTTAACATTGGGAGTTACTCCATCATCACCCCCAATACAATCCATACACACTAAATTATTAATAATACTTTTATCTTTGGTACAATAATTCCCTATTAACTTGCCCCAATCTTCATATTCAGGAATCATTAAAACATAACTAGAAGAACTCTTTATGCTGGGCACACAGGCGTAATCAGAATAATCACCATTACAACCACCATGTAAATTTATCAAGAAATAGTGGGGTGGACATTCCATAGGGTCATGTCCATTCAGCCAAAATGCATGTCTATATTCTAATCGTAAACTAGTTGTTGCTTCTAAACAATAATAAAGCGGGTATTTACCATTATATCCAACCCCCTCTTCAATGGGGTCAGCAGCAACCTTATCTAGTGGATACCATAAGAGACAATTTTTTTCATTGGCCGGATCGTATTCTAGACAGTAGCCTAAAAGTCCTTTCTTACGAATAGCTGGATTACTGGCTGAACCA
>JAKPKF010000405.1 GCA_029553845.1 bacterium
GTTATTAAGAATTCCAAGGGAAGTCTCGATATTGGTTATGTCAGTTTCTGCAGTACTTAATCTTGTTGAAACTTCTCCAACGAGACTTTCAGCAAATGATTTTGTTATAAGAGAGTTAGCAACAAATGTTGCGGAATAATCATCGGAATATACTAAGCCTCCTGTGGATGCCTCATCCGCGATAATAGCTCCTCCAGAAAAATAAATAGAAAGAGTTCCATCACTGCCGACTGCAAGTCCCGCAAGGTTATTAGCATCCCCGGCCCTGATATTTATAGCTATTGGCTTCTCAACAGACAAAATTTCAATACCGCCATAGGATCCCTCCTGAGTATCTAGATCACCTCCTCCTATTATGAAATCGTAGTCACTAGAATTGATCACTGTATTCTGAGATAGAGTTCCGCCTAATCCAATAGAGTTATCTGTTCTTGTTAAGCCGTTCCACGCACTAGTTGTTCCAGAAATTGCTAAAGCAATAGAAGCATCCTGAATAGCGTTATAATTCCATAATTCCTGGAGAGAAGCATCGATAACGTCAAATAATTCAACCGTATCGTTTAGAGAAGCATCGATTCGAATAATAGAAGCATCCTGAGCAGCATTCTTAGCAAATAAAGCTATGATTGAGGAATCCCTTGCTGCTAATGAACCATCAACGTAAGGTTTCCATGCTCCGCCGACTGCTTCTATTGAAGCATCCTGAATTAAACGATAAGCGTTTAAGAATCCAAGAGAGGAATCATGAACCGCTGTTAAACTTGTTAAAACTCCAATCGAAGCATTATGAATGCCTAATTGAGTCGTGTGAGATTGAGTCAATGTGTCAAGAGCTCCTACTGAAGTTTCGAGATGGCCTATATCTGTTCGAATAGCAGATAGAGAGGCGTCCCACGATGTAGCATTCTCTTTTGCCATTGTACCCAGCTGAACTGACTTAACCTGTAAGTCGGTTCCAGAACCACTCTCTAATACTAAAGCAAACGGTGTTTGTGAAGATACCGCCGCAGGAGCATTTATGTGAGTGACCCCCTGAAAATAGACTGATGAATCAAATGTAACACTTTTCAAAAATGCCGCACTTGAATCAATAATCATGTTTGGGTGCACGTACTTTGCCATAAATTTCTAAAATTATTTTACTTTATTTATCTATTTTTTATTGCTCAGAAAAACTGAGTATTTCGTTAAAATCCCATTATTGTCACATCATATTCAACCCCAGCTCCCGGAGGAGTTGAGAAAATAAATGTGTTTGTACTTGCTCCTCTAACAATATCGAGATATATTTCTTCATTTGTGGATTTTTCCCATACTGAAATATTTTGATCTAAAGTACTTAAATCATGAACAATTGGAAATATTGTAGAATTACCATTGCCTGATATAAATCCCCTATATGCTAATAAATTATAAGTACCTGGAACAACATAGACACTTCCATCCTGAGCATAAAGCGATCCTGTTAAGCTATCAATTTTGATAGAATTAATATCAAGATGGCCTGCTTTTAGATTAGCATAAGTAATTCCGTCAAAAGTTAATATTTCTAAATTTCCGCTGACATCTTTTAGAATTACTCCATTATTTCCATTGTTGAGTTGGAATGTTGCCCACGAAGTTCCGCTTGGATCGGATGGAAGAGTAGAACCTAATTTGACCCAATAATTATAATCTTCGTATTGTGTTTCGTCTGTTAAAAAATAGAGACCATTATTTTCAACTGAGGGATCAGAAACAACAGATACAACAATTCCCTTATATAGCCACACATTGCTAGCTACATCCTGCCAAACGGAAGGAGTAATAAGGTTTTCTTTTGTATCTACAACTAATCTTGCATCGAGAGGAGCCTTATTAAGAACCTCGAAGTTCGCTGCAAAATTAAATGTTCCTTTATTTCTTGACATTACTAAATTTATTTTAGAACTCTAGACGGATACTAATTGAAGATCTATCAGTTCCATTGTAGGTATATCTTGTATAAGGAACAGAATATCCTTGGATATTTTCTGAAGAATCGGATGAAGGCCAATAAGTTAATGAACTTGCAGCTGATCCTCCTTGATAGTCATAATTTCCAGATACGCTGTTATATGTACGTATTCCTGTTAACGGATTATTTGTTGGAGCTCCAATCCAAGCATCTGGAACTTCAAATGCTTGTTTATTTCCTCCAGATTCTGCAGCCATTGATAGCGTAATCGTCCCTGGTGTACTCATTGAAACCAATGATTGTTTAGTCATCGTTGTAATATCTACAGTAGTTGCAAATAATGGGAATACCCCTGTAATAGTTATTGTATTTGAGTTAACTGTTCCTGCTGAAAGGGAAGAATCATAGGTATTTCCCTTGCTATCAAATGGCTGAACTCCGGAATCATATCCAATTGCAACAGACCAAGTCCAAGTTCCTAATCTAATAGAACAATCAAATGATGGAGA
Source organism: bacterium (assembly GCA_029553845.1). The sequence goes on from JAKPKF010000405.1 coordinate 2,446, forward strand.
AATATACGGAATTGAATTAGAAGATATATCTACTAATCCAGGGCCAGTTCCACCAAAATTAAAATTATTAGGTAAACCACTCCTATAAGGACTATCAGCAATGTATTGTGGATTTATACTTCCCCTATTAAGAGTTGAAGTAAATGTTAAATTAACGTTAGCCGAAACTTCATATAATAAAGTTGATGGGGCAACAGAAATTGCAGCTGCCGGAGCTGTAAGAGTTGGATATTGAGTTGGGAATAATAAATCATTAAGAATGGATCTTAAAGAATCTCCTTGCAAATCATATACTGTAGTTCCGGCGGGAATACCTCCCACGGTATTTGGCATTGCTAAACTTGGATCTAATGCTGGATCATAAAATACATGGCTGGTGCTTATATCTCCTGTAAATGAACCCCCAGAGACACTAACATCAAGTAATCCAGAAGCATCCCAGAAAAATTTAGGTCCTAAAGAGGATTCTTTAACAAATTGTCCGCTAAAAGAACTATCTAAATAATCCCATAACTGAGTAATGGATCCGTCAACGTATGTCCAAAGTTGATTTATTGAAGCATCTAATCTTGCAATGGAGCCATCGATAGAAGCATCTTTTGCATAGAGATCTGCTAAAGAAGCATCAATTTGTAGAAATTTATAATCGATATAAATCGAAGCATCGGATAAATTTGTATCTAATTGATAGAATAAATTATATAAATCATTTATGCTAGGATCTTTAGCAGAAAGAGAAGCATCAACCCCAATAGTAATAATACCATCGGATTCAATAATATAAGATCCTGCCCCGGGATTTATTTTCTTAAATATGAGATTTTTGCCAGACTTCTGATAAAATACACCTGTTCCGCTCCCATCAACATTAAGTGCATTGGTTATGGAATCATTTAATCCAGAAGTTAAATTATTAAGAATATTTTGAAGTCCCTCAACACTACTTATAGGCTGTGTTCCCTTATGATTAGGCCTCCATAAATAATAATCGCAGGATTTTCCACAAAGGGTTTCAGCATCTGTAATTTCAATGGTTTTGAAAGTTTTTGTAGTCCCGCCAAGATCATTGCATCCATCAGGAAGAATATGATTATTGTCCATATTAGTAACATCCTCAACGGCTGGGGCATACGTTTCGTTAGGATTAACAATATATTCGACAGCGAAGGAAGTAACTTTTCCTGCTGTAGGACTGGTCATAGTATACTTTATCTCAAAAAATAAATAACGGTTATTTCCGGTATTGACTTTTGCAATATTTCCTATATTCAAAGTTTCCCAAGAAGACCAGTAATTTCTATCAAATGACCAGCGAAATTCTTTTTTTAAGAATGTTCCAGAAGCGTTGTCCTTGTAAAATTTTAAGGTGCCAACATTTTCTATTGGGGATTCATTCCTAAAATATATAAGATTTCCTGAAGAAATTTTCGTGAAGGTCGAAAAATTCATTAATATTCCTAATTTATCTTATTTATTCAAAAAAATAAACAGGGATATGGCGACACAAAAAACCCTCTGCCATTTCTGACAGAGGGTAAAAAAAAAGAAAAAAGAAATGAAAAATTAAAGAGAGAGTTCT
>JAKPKF010000406.1 GCA_029553845.1 bacterium
AAGGTGAGCATAAGGAAAGACAATTTCCTCATCCCCTATCATCAGCTTCCAGGGACGACCTTCTTTACCTATAGGTAACTGTGTCTTTTCATCCCACGGCAATTCAAGGGACTCGGCATAGAAATAGATACGGTTAGCTTCGTTCTCTGCCTTAATCTGCTCAATTATCTCAGGCAGGTTATCCCGTATCTGTTGGGCTGTGTTATCCATGTTCTCCAATAAAAAAAGGCCGGAACAGGATTTCTCCTATCCGGCCCAGTTATTCTGATACCGATTTAACTTATGTTATTAATCTATAATGTTCTTTTAGTTTTCAACTTATTACGTAATCCTTTATTGATAGCGCCAAGTAATGCTTTCGCCCACTCAACGGAACTTCCGTGAGTATTACCCAAAATAGATGCTTTCATTATTTCAGCCAGTAAAATATCGTAGCCAATGCTAAGGATTCGTTCTTTTAATTTACCCACATATAGTTTGTCTTTATCATCAAGACGATCTTGTAACTCTAATAATCCAGCCACCACTCGTCCATGAAAAATATGTCCATTCAGTAATTCCGTTAACAAAGGCCACATATTTTGTAAAAGAACAGGGTTCCTTCTTGCCCATTTAGTTAACAATCCAATACAACGGATAGAAGTATTATCCGAGGTATCATTCATTATCCTTCCTGATTGAGAAATTAACTTATGGATTAATAAAGCAGAAGTATCGTTTGAACAAACCATAGCTTTAAACTTCGCTCTTGTATTTAAAGGCTTTCTATTTGTATTGATAGCCAAAAAACCCTTTGCTTCCTCGATGACATCATCACTTTCAAACACAATGCAGGGAAGCGTTGATATATCTGCTCTTTTTCTTGCAGCTAATACACGGTGCTGTCCATCCATCACATAACAAATGCCATCTCTATGCGCAACGCTTATAACATTACAGGCAATCCATGACCAATTTTTTGCATATTCTCTAACTTTTTGAATATTTACTGATCTCTGGTATTCATAGTTGACTTTAAGTTCATCTTTATGAATATCAATTAAAACTCCTGGCTTGTCTTGAATTTTCCAACCAAAAACATCCACCTTTTTTAAACCAGTTTCCTTTCCAAAACGAAAAACTAATTCTTCTTTTATACCTGCTTCTGTCCTCTCTGTTCTCATAAATCCTCCTTAAATGATTTAATAGAGTAACTCATCCTTTTATGCTCTCCGTCTTCTTACAAATAACGATGTTGCCTGATTCAAACTTAATAACAAGTTCACCATAGAATTTTGCCGAAACTAATTTGCTTATTAGGTCAATCAATTTACTAAGGCTCATCTACTTACCTTTCGGTTTTGGTTTTCGTTTTCCGCAGGGCATCCCCTTCCTCCAACGTATGTAATTTCATGGCTCCGCATATGGTACACTTGATATACGCCCTACCGTCTTTAAAGGTGACAATCCATTCGTGTTTATGTTCCACGACGACCTCGCTTGGCAACTTCCTTGCGAGGGGGAATGAAACCTTTTGTTCCAGGGAAGTTATCTTTTATTTCCTTCACAGGAGGATTAGCAAATTCTTCCATAGTCACTATTGGTTTGGCTTTCTTTAAAACATCAATGGACGCATAATCAGGGACAGGTACTTCCTCCTTAACCATTTTTTTCTTCCTACTGCACTCTTTTAACTGATACGTCATATGCGCCCCGTCAAGAGAACACACCCTCGCCGTAACAGGGTCTTGTGTCCCGTTCTGTGTGGTACGCATGATAACGTTTATACAGTCATCGCAAAGCATGTATCCTCCAAATTAAGGGGCTGTTTTGATTGTCTATCCATGTATGACACCAGCCCCTTTCACTCCCGAAGATGAGGGAGGGACAAATATATTTATTATACCTATTGACATTATGTAAACATTATGGTACACTTTATTAATAACTAAGGAGGATATATGAAACGTAAACGCCTTACCCAAGTACAAATGCAAGAAGCCATTACCAGATACCAATCTCTTGACCGTATGGAGAGCATTGCAA
>JAKPKF010000407.1 GCA_029553845.1 bacterium
CTGAGGTCACTTAAGAAGGTCAAAGGAGAATTCAAACTGATGTGCATTGGATACAACCTCAAGAAGATGCATAAGATGCTGGCTTTTAGCTAGAAGCTAATACTAAAGAAAAGAATATAGCTAAATTACAAGATGCGCCTCTGTTTATTTGCCGAAGCTCATTTAGATATGCCTTTATTAATAAAACTTCTCGGTCAGCCTGTTGAGACCTGAACTTCCCATCTGAAAAATCAAGTAATTTTTAAACTTTTTTATGCTACTTTCAAAGCTTCTCTTTTTATCTGATAATCTCTGTCTTCGGTTAGCATTCGGTAAATGACTTTAATCATCTGCCTGGCTAGACAGCGCAGGGCATGATTATGAGCTTTCCCTTCTTTTCTTTTTTTCAGGTAATAATCCCGACACTGAGGATTCACCCGGATACTACAGCCGGCCATGGTTATTAAAGTCTGTTTGGCAATCTTGTTAGCCTTATAGACTACTTTGGTCTTATTGATTTTACCGGAAGAATTGTTAACACAGGCGATGCCACAGTAGATGGCCAGATTCTTCTCTGAGGGGAAACGGCTGATATCACCGATTTCTCCAAGAAAGCGACTAGCCAGTTTGGTAGCTACTCCGGGTATGCTCTTCAAATGTTTGATTGAATCATCCTGTTGTCCTATCTGGTCCATCTTTGCATCGATTTCTTTAATCTCTTTTTGTAATTGTGAGATACGTTTACTCTCTGAGGAGATAATGGTCTTGTAAATATCGGTTAAATCTGGCATATAGGCTAGCTCATGCAATCCGGCCAATAGGTGTGGTGCCTGCTTTTTGCCGATTCCCGGTATCCTTAACAGAGATTTGAGGGTTATCTTGGAGTATCTTGAAAAATCCGGATATTTGGCCAGGATGGCAATTATCTTCTGATATTTTAATTTACCCAGGCTTAACAGCTCAGGACAGACCTCCAGCAGTTTCTTACCCAGACGATTGGTCAGTCTTACCTTCTCATCAATTAAAAGCTGTTGATGACGGGAAAGCAGCTTTAGGCTTTCAGGGATGATGGAAGGTTTTGTTATTTCGATAAAGACCTTTTCCTCTTTAGTGTTGATGTGCTCTTTTAGATTTAACATCTTCGAGAGCATCAGGGCATCTCTGTTATCATCCCGCCACTCTCCGGTAAATGCTTCCCGGAAGCGCTTGAGTTTGTAATTATCCACATTGTAGAGGGTAAAACCCTCGGCTAAAAGCAGCCGGTCTAAGGGATTACTGTAACCGTTTTTACCCTCTAGGGCAAATGATAGCTGAGCATTTTCTTTTTTCTGCAAAGATTTCAACTGTTTCATAGTTTCCTTTATCTCCCCTAGGTGATGGGGCAACTTCCTCTGGTAGAGAATCTGTTCTTTCTCATCTATGATAATCATGTGATGTGTATATCTTCCGATATCGATTCTGCCGGATAGTCTTTTCATTTTCTTCTCCTCCTATTATGTGGCCTGGCCTCCTGTATTATCGCGTCTATAATAGCCACTAAAAGGCATCTTCCCATTAGACTTTGACAGGAGGCCGAGGAACATCCGGCAGTTCAGGTCGAGTCACCTAAGACAAATGTCTTTGGACAAACCCCTAAAGCCACAAATGCTCCTTCGGCCATATGTAATTATTCTGGCA
>JAKPKF010000434.1 GCA_029553845.1 bacterium
AGGTCCGCGTACATTCCCGGAGATTGGTGGAGAAGTAGTTCAGAATGCATCTTTCACATTTCTAAATGCTAAACCAACTTATAAGGGATCGTACATCCGTTTGGTGGATTATGAAAACTCTGAGTTGAAACGAAATAAAACTCTTGAAGCCATTCAGAATCCCCAGTGCGGATGGTTCTATACTGCCAACCAAAAAGATTTCGAGAAAATTCCGGGATGGAATATTGGATATTGGTTAAGCGATCAAATTCTTAATATATTTTCCTCCAATAAGTCTTTAAAGGATGTTGGTGATGGAAAGCAAGGTCTCGCGACTGCTGACAATGCACGTTTTTTGAGATTGTGGCAGGAAGTTTCAACACGTAATTATTACCTAAATGCAAATAGCTCGAAAAGAGCCATAGAAAGTGGATGTAAATGGTTCCCTTATAATAAAGCAGGTGAATTAAGACGTTGGTATGGTAATCAAGACTATATGGTTAATTGGGAGAATGGTGGTTATGAGATAAAGAATATTTTCGGTGATAATGGGAAGTTAAGATCAAGACCACAAAATACAGATTTTTATTTTCGAGAAAGTATTTCCTGGGGTTTAATTACATCTGCTGGGTCATCTTTTAGGTTATATCCTGATGGTTTTATTTATGATGTTGCAGGAATGTCATACTTTCCAAATGGTATTAACAAATATGTTCTGTTGGGAAGTTTGAATACAAAACTTATCTCCAATATTAACAAAGTATTAAATCCTACAATTAATTTGCAAATTGGAGATGTCATAAGGTTACCCTTTCTAGATATCAAATCTGAAATTGTGGAGATTTTGGTAAAACAGTGTGTAGATATTTCGCGTAATGATTGGAATTCCCGTGAAATCTCTTGGTATTTTCAAATTAATAATCTGATTCGATTGAAAGAGTCTACTCTTGAAAAGACTTTTGATGAGTATACATGTTATTGGAAAAATCAATTTAACAAGCTTCACCAAAACGAAGAAGAACTCAACCGGCAGTTTATTGAAATATACGGCCTCCAGGATGAATTGACACCCGACGTGCCACTGGAAGAGATCACCATTCTGCAGGAGGAGACCTCCATTGAGAACGGCGAGTTGATTTTCCGTCCGGAAGAGGTAATGGCGCAGTTTGTGAGCTATGCAGTGGGTTGCATGTTCGGCCGTTACTCGTTAGACAAGGAAGGGCTGATACTGGCCAACCAGGGTGAGACCTTGCAGGATTACCTGGAGAAGGTGGGCAGGGGAGAAGAGGAGCTTACCTTCGCTCCGGACAGGGATAACATTATCCCTGTATTGGATGACGAGTGGTTCCGTGACGATATCGTGGAACGGTTTCATACCTTCCTCAAGGCTAGCTTTGGGGAACAGAATTTTAGGAAGAACCTGGACTTCGTGGAGGAGTGCCTGGGCAAGGATATCCGCAGGTACTTCACCCGGGACTTCTACAAGGATCACATCAGGCGATACAAGAAGCGCCCCATCTACTGGATGTTCTCCTCACCCAAGGGGTACTTCAATGTCCTGGTCTACCTGCACAGGTACACTCCTGACACGATTAATCGGATCTTAAATTCTTAT
>JAKPKF010000458.1 GCA_029553845.1 bacterium
TTCAGCAGGACTGGGGTTTACAGGATCTTCACCGATGGTGATTTTGATTTCCTGATCTTCAACGAATATCCATTCCTTCTTACCATTAGGATATCTGATTTCAACATGATTTCGGGGTTTCGGGTCACTTTGTAATTCAAAGTAACCTTCCTTCGCCTTCTTCAAAAGGTCGGCAAGCTTCATCGTCTTGTAATCATCCTTGGTTCCTTTAATCTTGGAGTCTTTAAAAATAAATTCTTCAGTGTACCTATGGTTAGCACCTTGAAGAATTAGTATGCGAACATCTTCTTTAATCTTCCCTGTTATCCCTAAACCTCTTATTGCATCATCAAATAGATCATATATATTAGTTTGCTTTGTTCTTTTATGAATTTCTTTCATTTTCCTCAAAACTTTTTCTGACAATACCCGTGCTTCAGGATCTAACCAATCTTTCATTTTGGAATCTTCAAACTTCACACCATATTTTCTCAAAATTTCTTTTGCTTGCTCTTTTGATTTAAAATCAGTAACCCACTTATGTCCTGTTTGAAGAAACTGAACATCATTATAATCATGGTAATTTAATCCTCTTTTCTCCGCTTCTTTTTTTACCTTTTCCAAAAACTCCCTTTTGTTTGTGGCATCAATACGAAAAGGTTCATAAACACCTTTTCTTCGAAACATTACTGTTAACCCATCATCTACTGTTCTTACAATACGCCCAACACCTGCATCTTTAGAATCTTCAGTAAAAGGAATGTCATATTCTTTCAAAATTTCTCTTGCTCTTTCTTTAGATGTTCCGCCCATAACACCAAGCATAGCAGAAGGCATTTTCAAAGTCTGTAAAGCAACACGAATCTGATTTCTAATAGCAGGATCATTAATAGAAGGCCCATTTTTGGATTTGCTGTCCACTCCACTAATCGTTCCCTTGTTCCTGCTGGCATAAAAGATCTGTTCGCCCTTTTCTTCACCATAAACTTTCTTCATGGCCGCAAGAATCTTCTGCCCCTTCTTGGTCAAAGGATCTTTGGTGTAGAAGTCTTTGGAATCATCTTTTGTTTTAGAATCACCAAAATGTTCCGACGGAGTCTTATTTAACTGCAAACGAACACTACCAGAATCATTTTTAATAGCCTGATCTACAATATTATCCGCATTACCAATCCCACAATTCCTGAGGACTTGAACAATTCCTGCTCTATCCATATATCCTGTATTTCTTCCATAATCAATTTCTATTATAAATGTTTTTTTGTCTTTACTTGATAGAGTAGCTCCAACAGCATCTTTGGTTTTGGAATCTTTTCCAGATAAAACCTTATCCACAATTTGTTTCATCTCAGTCAAAACTTGGTCATAAGAAGTTTTATATACACTATGATATACCTTATTGTTGATATTCACCCATCCTGACCAAGATTCTGTT
>JAKPKF010000465.1 GCA_029553845.1 bacterium
ACTCCATACAGAGAGTCAGCTACGAGTTCGGTTGCCAAGGCAGGAACATCGTATTGTGCTTGTACTCTCATAGCTTTCTGAACAGCTAGACCAAATGCGCTCTTGTGGAAGAGCATTGCATAGGCGACTGAAGAAAGCGTATAAACTTGCTCTGTCTGATAAACATCTACGCCGTAGAGTCTACCGATCTTAGCAGAGATAGTAGCGTTTTTATCGCCAGCTTGACCAACGGCATCGTATCTTACGAAGTCGTCAGTATTTAGCAAATCTCTGTAACCATAAGACTCAACAATGAAAGACCTATCCTCGAATGGGGCATTCTTCGAGTTAAGTTTTCTGACAGCTTCCAAAATGTAAGTCTTTGACAAAGCTAAGTCTGAGGAGGTCGCACCAGCACCGACGGTTTGTGCCAACCCAGAGTAAAGTGCTCTGATGTCGGTGTCGGTGATTTTAGCGATAGATTTACCCATTTGAGTTGTGTATTTCTGACGAAGATCAATATGGGACTGAATCGCAGCCATATCCTCGATGGTAACCCTGACAACAGCGTGCTTATTGATTGTGATCGATGATGCAGTCTCAGTGGTAGCTGATTGTGCAGCGTCAACATTTTCAACTTTGTAAGTAGCTGTGATAGACGAGAGGTTAGGAATTCGGATAACATCTCCGGCATTCTTAACATCTGAGTCATATCTGTCTACAAGGTTTGCAAGGACGAGATTGTTTTCTCGAGCTACAATTATCTCTTTGCTAAAAATCTCTGGTATAAATTGACCAGACGCAGCCATTGTTGCGGTAATATTCGTTGCCACAATGACTCCTTAAATTGTTAAATTACTCAAAACTTTCTGCTCCAAACTTTTCTAGCTGGGCTTGAATAGCATTCTGGTTCTTCACATACTCCTGGGGTGACATTTTGGCTATCTCCGCTCTTGTGAAAGTATCGGAGGATTGAACCTTAGTCTTTCCGGCAGAAGGAATTTGTGTTGTTTGACGAAGATTAGTTGATGCTTGACGCCTCTTATTATCACCAACTGCTTCGTTCCACTCAAGAGTGGCAATTTCCGCAGCCTGGCGGTATGTATATCCATCGTCTACTAACACAGCAGCCCTCGACCTGACCATATTATTGTCCTTTACGAGAGGGAACTCTCGCTCAGCTTCATAATAATCGACAGTGCTTTGGGCGACATTGGCAGCAGACTGGTTTGCTCTCTGTTCTACCGATTGTGCAAACCTTGTTGGATCAATACCAGTTTCGTCAACACCTTCTATCTCTTGTCTTTGAACCTGCGCTTCAAGCGCCTTTTTTTGAGCGATTAACTCTCTAATTCGCTCAGAAGCCCTAGATTTTGGCTTCTCCGCTTCCTCTTCGGCAGTGTTTATCGTCTCTTCAGACGGGGTGTCAGATTCTTGAGATGTTTCCTCTGACGCTTCAGATTCTTCGGTATTTGTTTCAGGTAGCGACTCCTCGGTGGTTTCTTCCACTTCTACGCTGGTTTCTTCTTCCATTGTTCTCCTTTACGCTTTTGTACGAGGTAGCGATCTCGCTAAGGTTAATTATTAAGGGGTAAGAGGCAAGGCTTCTCACCCCTAGTCTAATCAGCCTGTTCTAATTGTTTTTTTAATCTATCGGCAACCGATGGTTGACCCTCTAAAAACATTAAAAGTTTCTTGTACGCCCGACACTCGACAATTTTGTCGTGTTCGTTATCTACCACATCAGCGACAACAGCTTTCATTGCAACATCAATCTCGTTCTCAAGTTTGTGTTTTAATTCTTTGAAGAACGGAGTTTTTAGTCCGTCCTTATAAGCCTTTGCCCGATTGTATTTTTTCGACAGTTCTTTGATGTCCATACCTTGCCTTCACTAAGTAATACAAGTTAGAGCATTCCCTTGCTCAGATCGCCGCTTCCTGCTCTTGCATAGCGGCTTGTTCCTGGGCCATCACAGCTTCCTGCTCTTGTTGTTGCATCATTCTTTGTGTCCACTCTTCAATATCCTTATCAAGTGCGTCTTTTAGAGTTTCCATACCGAATTTATCGAGCATTTTCTTCATCAGTTCCATCTTTAAGTTCTCGAAAGGTTGTGCAGCAAAAGTAGCGTAGAGGTTCATTACCTCTTCACGCTCTTTGTCTTTGTCGATCATCAAGGTTGATCCTGCTTCCGGCACACAATCATATGACCCTGCGATATCTTTAGGCAATACTCTGACAAATTTTTCACCTTTTTCACCGACTACTCTGATAACCTTTTTATCGGTTATGTACTGTTGGTAAAGAGAAAGAACCATATCACCTAATTCTTTGATAGCTTCTTCTAATAATTGGATTTTGTGCTTAAATCTAGCGTTGGCAGCTTCTTGAACTAAACCGATACCAGTAGCAGTCTTATTTATTCCAGATTCTGCCCCTTTCGTGTAGTCGTAAATTCCTAGCGCCTGCTGTATATCAGCCTTAACAATAGAAACATCCTTTTGAGCGTTACCTGTGAGGTCAGGCGGTACGATCGGATCAACCTTCTCGTATTCGTTAGATAGGTGGATTATTCCGTTGGGTCTGAAAATAAGCTCTGATTCATCAACATTTTCACCGGTGATCTTCCACATATTCATCAATATCTGGGTGCGGTTATCAATTATCTGATTCTGAATGGTATTTAAGGCGTGTTGTAGTTTAATCACAGGTTCAATCTCACCTTTACCGTAGAACTCTTGGGGGACGATTGAGTCATTTAAAGCAATAAAAGGTTTCTTCCCGTGCCAGAATGGGTTGGCTTGCTCTCTAATTATGATCTCACCCGCAGCCATTACGGTTAGACCGTCTTTATCCCACATCTCCCATATCTCAATATTATCGACTGTTTCGTCATACTCTCCAGCGTGGCCGAAAGCTAGCTCTTTTCTTTCCGTCTCTTCAGGGGACTTTTCTATCTTCGAGGTTAAGTATCTTTTAAGTCTCTTTAGGTTTTTGTAATACCCTGCGGACTCTAGTTCGTCAAAGCTCTTGTAGTAGCGGTGTATCGCCCACTGAGCGTCTTGGATATTTCTAGCTTCTGGGTCTAAAAAGAAGTCGTACATATTGACAACTTCTAAACAAGGATCATCAAAGTCAACTACCGTTTCAACATTGGTTATAAACTCGCCATTCTCATCTAAAAGAGGTTTGCCGTCTTGCCCAAACTCATAAGAAGTCACTTCTTTTTCGGTGGTTTTCCAGTAAAGTTTAACAACACCAGTCCCGTATATTAAAGCGTTTTTAATCCACGAAACTACCTTTTCAAACGCACCATCTTTATCCCACCAATACTTAAAGAGTGCAGTGTGGATTTCAGATGAAAAATCGTCCATCGGCTCACGAGGCTTGTACTCAACAGTAGGTTTCTGTGCCACCATACGGGGAACGATAGTCTCAACATTAGCCCACGAGTAAGGGTTGTATATCTTGGAATTGGTAAACTGCGTCTTGCCAGACCCCAGATATACTTCATCACAACTGTTAAAGACCTTGAACTTATCCTTAGTGTTTCTAATTCCTAATTCAATCCTGGTTCTCAATATCTCGCTTTTCTTCATTTAACTCCTCACTAGGTAATACAAGCCGACAAAACTCAGGTGAGAAGTTTTGGACAAAGTTAAGTGGAAAATCAACAACTTCGGGCATTAAATCATCGGGAATATCAACTTTTTGGTCTAAAATATCACGATATTCTCTATTTTCGGGGTGGCTATTCTTATATTTATAAATTCTGGCGGCGTTTAGGTTAATTAGATGCCTTTTACACACTCGGTAGAAAAAACTGGTGGGTTGTACTCTATCTGGGTCATACTGATCAGCTTTAATCGTTTTCCAAATCTTTATTCTCATCTCTTGCATCAGATCATCATCGTCGTAGCCAGGTATTTTAGTAGTTCGTGCTAAACTCCAGAGAACATTCTCGGTTTCGTTAAGTATTTCAATAAGTATTTGTTCGGTTAAATTATCCATAGATCGGTGTCCCCCTTTATCCAAATATTGGTGTGCTGCCATATCCGGTTATGGGGTCTCCACCGGAATAGCCAATTATATTTTTTTTGGGTTTCTTGGGAGAGGCACTATTGACCGTAACGGCTAAATAGCGGAAAGAGTCAGAGGGGTGAGATGCCCAATCGTGCTTTGGATATGGTCGGTAAACTTTGTTTTTGTCATCCCACTCTCTGCGGTAACTCTTTAAGGCCGATATTCCCATCTCGCACTTCTCAGAGTCGAACCAGCACCTTGACAATATAGACCTAACAGCCTGGATGCCGTCATCTATGCTCAAATTGGGTACGACCTCGAAGTTAATACCAAAACTTTTAGCCATTTCCAATCTGGATTTGCCCGTTCCTAGTTCCTTAACTTGTATATCGTGAGGCGCGAAGTGCTTGTTATATGCGTAACCTTTAGAATTTAAGTGATTTGCATAATGTTCTAACCCGACACCGCTTGAGGCGTAGTAGTCAATAATATGGATTTCTTGTCCTATGAACTGGTAAAACCAAATAGCCGTAGAATCTCCCACTCCTAAATCCCAAGCCGTGTTGACTGGAACAGAAGCGTCATAGGGGACGCTGGTTATCCTTTTTTCGGACTCTGCTTTGTTTATGTGTTCTCCATAGTAAGAACCAATCACCGGGGCGTCGAATGAACACATATATTCTTGTTCGTATTTAGCTCTGCCTTCTACCTCTCCGAACTCTCTGATTAACTCTCTGAGTTCCTGCTCTAGTTGTTCCTCCGTCAGAACTCCTGTATCTTTAGCTGTCAGCTTCTCCCGCCACCAGCTCTCCTCTTCTCCTGCGATCTCAAAGGTAGTCCTAGCGTGGTTGTCTCCTTTGGGTGTGAAGTTGAAGACTACCCTACCACCGTTAGCCAGAATGATAGGTCTGATAACAGCCCAAGTGTAAGGGTCTTGCTCAGACCACTCAGAGAGCACAAAAAGCATCGTGTTACCACCTCTTAGGGAGTCAGGAGAATCAGAGCCTCCCACACGGAAGATAGAGCCATTGATAAAGTTAATCGTCATCCGTGTATCGTTAGGCTTCCCGACGATGAACTCTTTGGGGATAAAGTCGATGAACTTATAGCCTTCATTGGTCATACCTTCCCACAAGATTTCCCGCCCCATTTTTAAAGTAGGGAAGACATAGGTAATAACTTGGGGCTGTTTCATCGCCTCTCTGATGCAGAGATTAAAATCAGTCAGGTCTTTTCCTGCTCGTCTGTGCCAGACCTTGACAAACTTAGTATATTTACCGGAGTTCCAAGCGTCCCAAAAGTTCTTTTGATAAGATCGTGGAACATACCCATTGGACTCAATGAGTTTGTTTGTTTTTATAAGTTGTTCTATCGCTGGTGTTATTTGATCCATAGTGGGGGTCTAGACTGTCCCCACAATGATTCAAATTACTTTGTTATTGTGTAGCCATTACTCTCTAAGTATTTAATCGCCCACTTCTCTTTATCTTCCTCTGTTACTTGTATGTTGTTGACTTGGATATTATTCTGTACCGCAACCTGTGGTGTGCCTTGATATATTTTCATCATTTCAAGTAGCATTTTCTGGTGAGCAAAAGAGCCTTTTTTAGCTTGATTGACAACTTTATCTATGATCTGCGGTATGGCAACATATATTCCGGCACTGGAATTATCAAATAGGAGCTTTACAAAATCCTCACTTTGTACAGCGTCATAATAAACATTACGAACAACTCCCGCATCTTTACATAATTCAGATATAGAATCATATGGTCTTTCTTCAAGACACTTTAAGAGTTTCAATCTTTCGGGCGTTATGTTGCCGTTTGTTGCCAGTTGGTTCATATTTCCTCAAATAATCTTGCTTTATAAATCCTGTCTATTGTTCCATCATCATTATCTTTGTCTTGTATGTCAGTTATCGTTACTAGGACTTGTAAATCCTTGCCAAAGTCATAATCGTTGTCGATCTCTAACTTTCCTCTAACTTGTAAGAACCTTCTATTTATTTCCATATTAGTAGCCAGTTAGTTAGATAAGTCATTGATTACCTCCTTTAAATAATTATCAGTTAGTTTACAGTCAATCTTTCTTTTCTCCTCTAATCGTTGTTGTCTTTCTGTGCCGAGCCATAAAGTAATCTTATTATATAAAGCTCCTGTATGCTTAGCGTTATCGTGAATTTGGCGGTGTTCAGCTATCGTTACTGGGACTGCATTATCACCATCGAATCTGGTGTTATTACTATCTGACTTATAAATAAAGTGATGTATTGCCTCTGTTGGTTCTCCACTTATCGCTGACTTTGGGTATTTCTTTTTATATTTAATCTGATACAACTTATCAGCTTCATTAAGTAATTTAGTTTTTGTTCTGCCAGAGTCTTTGAGCATCTTTGCTCGTTTGATTTTCCTTTTCTCTTTGACCTGTTTTAATAAGCATTTAATACATCTATTTTGAAGTGAATTATACTGAATAAATTCCGTGCCACAATCCTTACACTTTTTTGCCTTTGGACTCATCTATCCCTTTATCTAGT
>JAKPKF010000472.1 GCA_029553845.1 bacterium
CACAATCCACGTTCCCACAACTTTCTTAACCTCAGCCCAGACATCGCCGGACCAACTAACCAGGTTTACAAAATCACCGGGCCGAATATTCCAGGAACGAACAATATTTAATCTAGTACGATTATCATAATACATTGCTAGTGTCTCCAAAAATTTTGCCCGGTTATAATGTCCGTTACCAATATTCCCAAGCTTCTACACCAATTCTACCCATTAAATCCTTATTAATGATATCGAAAACCTCCCCGTCGTCACTTTCCATTATATCCATAAAAGTTACTCTTTGTTCTTTTGACAACGATTCAATAAATTCCACTATTTTCGTCTTAAGATTTATATGACTTGAACTTTTTTCTGCACAACTTTCACAACAATACTCATATTGATCATACCATTCACCGTTATATCCACAACTAGAGCAATGATGATACTCGCGTCCGCATGATTTACACGTACAATTATTGGTCATGAATCTCCTTGCAGCTATTAATAATATCCAACCACATATTATAATACATATATAAATCCTTTAGTCTATCCGTACAAATTCCATTTTTTGTCCAGCCACCTTCTAGAAATTTATTATCCCAATTAGGGACATGACTATCAAATGCCATATTTACTAACATGTTTTCATGTTCTGGATTTGTCCAACTAACTTCCGGAAATTCCTTAATAAGTTCTATTCTAGCCATAAAATCATATTCATCCGTTTCGTAACAACCTTTCCAAATATCATATAACGAATTCTTTTTGTCGAAAAGAATTTGAACTTTCAACCTATCTAAGATTGTTGTCATAATGCTAGATGAGGGATTCGAACCCACAAAGCTCTACAGCAAAGGCTCTTGAGGCCCTTCGGTTTTCCAATTCCGTAATCTAGCAAACAATTTGTTAATTGATTATTCTTTAGCATAACATTTTCTAAAAGCACTACACTTATGACACGTACATCTAGAAGCAAGTTTCCATGCTAGCTCTTCTATGAAACTTGGAACATATCTGCACTCATATAGTTCGTTCCAGATTAGACACATGATTTCTGTGCAATTCTTCATA
>JAKPKF010000478.1 GCA_029553845.1 bacterium
CACACTACTTATTGCTTTTGCTCTTATAATAGGGTCGTCAATGTCTGGATTATAATTTGCTGAATCCTGAATCATTCCGTACTCAGCTTCTCTTGCTTTCTCTAATGCTTCGTCGTCTTCTGATTGACTTCCAAAAACACTGGATATTGGAGTATCTTGTGTATTCTTTGGAGTAGTATCTGGAGTAGCCTCACCATAAACGCTACCTTGTGTCATAATCTGTCCTGTTTCTTTATTCAAAACAGACTCTCCTGCGTTTAATTTTCTTCCTGTATTAGGGTCGTATTCTATTATTTGTGCCATATTTTTTACCTATTTAATAATGTTATAAATGAACCCGAAGAGGTAGGTGTTGTTTCTGTTAATATTTGTATTGTATCTCCGTATGTTATGCTTCCATTCACATCTACAACATAAGCTCTTAATCTATAATTTGTATTTTCTGTTAATCCTGTAACTTCTTTTGAATATGATTCGTTTGGAAAGGTTCCATCGTCATAAGCCACACTATCACTTATTGTAGGGTCTCCTGATGTTCCTATCTTATAGCAAAATCCTCTCCTACTATAAGTTGTTAACGGATACGATGATGTTGTTGCATTACCAGTAAGTGAAACTGTTTTTATATATGTTGCTGTATTCGTATCAACACTAGCTGTTAATACTGTGTAAGTTACTCCGTATGATGTTCCAACACTATTTATTGCATAGGCTCTAACTCTATAATAAGTATTTGGAGTTAATCCTGTAATTGCTTTACTAAAAGCTCCAGTATTAAAACTACCAGTATCTAAAACTGTATCATCTGCTGTTGTTGGGTCTCCTGATGTTCCTGCTTTATAACAAAATCCTCTTTCTGTTACTGTTTCTCCACCAGTTGCTGTTATATTTCCATTACCTGTTATTTGTGTTGAACCTATTAATGTTGATGTATCTGTTGTTAAAACAGGAGCTGTTATGACTACAAATGTTCCTGATGTTGTAAACTCGTGTACTGTATAATTTCCGTCGGTCGTTTTAGTTCCACCAGTACAATTTCCAAAATCTGTTGTTAAGTATCTTACAATTACTACTCCAGCTACACCAGCACCTAAACTTCCTCCCTTTGCCTGTCCTCCACTTCCAGCATTGCCATAACCAAGTCCATTATAATTCTCTGGAGACCAAATCCATCCACCCCTACCACCTGCTGCCCTATATATTGATGTTCCTGTAATAGATGATGCTTTTCCGTCTCCACCATTTCCTCCGCTGGTTTCTGTTGCATTTCCACCAGCACTTCCTGCTCCACCACCACCACCACCTCTGTAATTTGACGGATTTGATGATGTTCCTCCCGGATGTCCTTCTCCCGATATTGCACTCCCACCAATTCCACCGTTCATAAATCCACCACCTCCAGAACCACCAGTTTTTCCTGTTGTTTGAAGACTACCTGCTCCTCCACCACCACCTGAAACAGAAATTAATGTACCAAAAGATGAAGCACCTCCATTTCCACCACCAACTGTTCCTTGACCCCAAGCCCAAGCTCCACCAGCTCCGACTGTAATTGTATATGAACCAGCTAAAACTTCTTGAGCTAAAACCTCTTTGTATCCTCCACCGCCTCCTCCACCACCGGCACCATATCCTGCTTCCCAAGAAACTCCACCTCCTCCACCTCCGACTACTAATATTTGCATTGTTTTTGCCATAATACTATGATTCAATATTTACCCCTAATATATCCACCTTGCTATCTGCATCATTCCATAATCCACCAATATATAAAGTTTTATTTATTACTGTTACGGTAGGTAATGTTGTTCCAATTATTCTATAATCTGTACCCCAAGAAATTGTTCTCTCTGTTCCATTATCTTTTATTCTAAAAATAATCAATTGTCCATCTGTTGGAGTTCCTGAAATATTTGCTATTGTTAAGTTTTCTGCTTGAGCTGTTATAATAAATTGATTATAAGAATCTGCATCTGGTGTTAGGGTTGCTGTTGATGCTTCTACTGAAACTCTCCTAACATCTACATATTTTTTAGTAGCTAATTCTTTGTCGTCAGTTATTGTCGGGTCTGCATCATATTTTAAAGGATTATCTGCATCTAAATCAGTTGTTCCGTCTAATAAATTATTAATCTTTTTTATATGTGCAAAATCTGTGATTGTTACTGTCGCACCAATTCTATGTTCTCTTAATGTTCCTGCTGTTTCTACTCCAGTTCCTCTA
>JAKPKF010000017.1 GCA_029553845.1 bacterium
TATGAAAGATTTCCTGAGCTTCCTGAAGGATTTGAGATTGAGAGTATTCCTGAAGTGAAAGGTGTTGAGCGTCCTGGACCTACTTCTATTGAAAAACCTCTTTTAGACCTACGTCAAGATGCCCGAAGGCAGCAGGGAGATATAGAAAAATCTCCAGTTGCTACGCACGGGACTACTGTAGATAATCTTGATTCTATACTGTCTAATGGTCTTAGACCCGGTTCGGCACTTGATTTTACTTCTGACAGAGGTTGGTCAAGTGAGTATGAAGCTATTGTTGAAGTTCCATCGGCAAAGAAAGGTAAGTATGTAGAGCATAATAAGTTCTATACATCTGCCGGTAATGTAAAACCTTCTAAGGTTATTATAGATCTTGACAATTTTACTGATCGTGGAGCCGAGATAGTTAAGACTCAAGTAGCTGAACTTAAAGCAAAACATCCTAATGTTGAATTTGAGTTATTGAATGATGCTCTATCTCATCCAGAATCCTTAACACTTGAAAATGTTGCTAAGCTGTATAAGAAGAAGTATAACTTATCTGATGCTGATGCACTTGAGTCTGCTAAGTTTGAGTTTGAACTTGGTTTTAGTGGTTCTGATAGAGGGTCTATTACTACAATTAGTAAGTTAAATAAGTATCTTGATGATATGGAGATACTTGGATATGAAGGTATGCTTGACGACTTAACAAGTACTGGAGAGATAAAAGCATACAAAGATTTTCCGAAGAGTGTTGGAGAGTTAGCTGTAGAAAAAGCGTACAAGGCAGGAAAAGTAGAAACAGTAGATGATGTAAAGAAAATATATGAGCGAGCTTTAGAAGCTAATAAAGATAAAAGTATCATTGGAGATGTGTCAAAAATTGACACCCAAGCTGGCAAAAGAGTTGATGCTGGAGCAGATGCGGAAGCGAGAGTAGCTACTGCACTTGAAGCAGCTAAGCAAGTAGAACAACCTCTCACAGAGAAATCTCCTTCCTCTTTCACTATGTATTCCGATCCAATGGGTTTTCAAGCTGGAGCAAAAGTTCTTGGTAAAGTAGTTGAAAGCGCAAGAGAAGGTTGGGATGAGGTCACAAACAAGTATCCTACAATAGCTAA
The DNA here is from genome assembly GCA_029553845.1 of bacterium. The sequence goes on from JAKPKF010000017.1 coordinate 1,104, forward strand.
GCTAGACGAAAAAACTCGTAGTAGGATAGAGGAAATTTACAGAGGAGTAAAAGAAGGAACACTTGATCCTGAGCGTGTCATGCGTGAAGATCCTTACGCGCTTGAAGTATTTAAGAATCTTGCTAACGCTGAGGAATCCAAAAATGCTTTCATGCAGAAGATTATGCCAGCCTT
>JAKPKF010000021.1 GCA_029553845.1 bacterium
TTATTTCATAATTTGATTAAGCGGGGATTAGATGTGAATGCAGTACAATTAGTGACAACGGACGGTGCACGAGGTCCTATTCATTCCATTATGACAATCTTTGGTGAAAAGAAATTACAACGGTGTACGGTACATAAGACCGAGAATATACTGAAGAAATGTCCTAAGAATGTGAAAGAAGAACTGAAGGCCAAATTGCATCGGTTATGGAACAGTACAACGAGGCTTGAAGCGGAAGAATTTCTGAAAGAGATATGTGTTGAATATAGTGCAAAAGCGCCGAAAGCTATTAAATGTTTAGTGGAAGATAAAGAGCATCTTTTGAGATATTTTGCATTTCCTATAAAGCATAGGAAAACAATACGGAACACAAATTTGATTGAGCGAGTAATACGAGAAGTGAGGAGAAGGACAAAGGTGATGGATAATGTGATTGAAAACGAGTATAGTGTATATGCGTTGATGACAGGAATATTTCAAGAGCAGAATGAACGATGGAATAAGAAAAGTCATTGGAGTAGTAAATAATTTTTATGTTTCTGGTAGGATTACACACTAAATTGGACTTGACCCTACAAAAAATTTATTTCATAAACTGATCCCTTTTGTCAACACGGAATTTTACAAAAATTTTAGTGGATTAAAATGACAAGGAATTTTATGCAGTCTCACAACTACACCTGAGTAAAAAAATTTTTTATTATCACATCTCCATACTCAGTCATATAGGATTCAGGATGAAATTGAATTCCAAAAATATTCTTCTCTTTATGCCTCACAGCCTGTATTACACCATCTGAAGAAAATGCCTCAATCTCAAGACATGAGGGCAACGAATCTTTTTCTGCACAGAGAGAATGATACCTCACAGCCTTAAATCTATCTGGCACGCCTCTGAAGATACCCTCTCCTGTGTGAGATATGACATCCTGCTTTCCATGAACTATGCGTGGAGCCTTAACTATCCTCCCGCCAAAAGACTGAACAATTGCTTGCATCCCAAGACATATTCCCAGAACAGGAAGGCCATGGTTGCAATCTATAACATCCATAGTAATACCAGAGTTGTCAGGATTTGATGGGCCTGGGGATAGAACAATGCTGCTATATTTAGAAA
>JAKPKF010000028.1 GCA_029553845.1 bacterium
TGAACAGCTCACTGAAGAAATCATCAAAGTCCTTCCGGTCTTTAAAATCTTTCCAGAAGTCTTTCGGAATGTCAAGTTTCTTTTTCATCGCTAACTGATATTAAAATTAAAACTAATAAACTTTCGAGGTTAGCTTTCCCACTTTTTGTGTTGGCAAAGCTACCTCTCAGTTAGCGTTTACACAATCTAATCTATACTCCCGAATATTTAACTACCGCATTTGATTCACATCCGAATAGGTAATTTGCTGGCTGGATCACACCATTATTCGTGCAGTTTATTCTTGATGTTATAGAAGGCAAAATTGAATGATCTTAATACTTTGAATCTTTGTTTTTTCTGTACAACCTTAGATAGACCTTTCCATTGAGAAGAATCAGACAGTTTTATTTAAGACTGAAGAATTATTCTGTTGGCTCACACGAATTGAGCACAGTATATTTTAAGCAGTTTAGTATAACCACTGTGGTCAGAGGTCTGAGTGTTATCATATCTCTTCTATATGTTCCAATTGTTCTCGGTTTTCTTGATCAGGAACAATATGGTATCTGGGTCACTCTGATAACTCTCGCTAACTGGATAAGAGTATTTGATCTGGGAATTGGCGGTGGCATGAGGCTTAAGCTTTCTGAGGCAATAGCTTTGAATCAATATAGCCAAGGACGTATCTATATCAGTACTACCTATGGCATTATTGGAGGAGTCTTTATACTAATTCTGGTTTTGTTCTATTTTATTAATCCAAAGTTGAATTGGCAAAGTATCTTAAACACTTCCATAATTACCCAATACGAACTGATCCAAATCTCAACCGTATCTATTACTTTCATCGTTATTGGATTTATTTTGCAGACAGTTAGTCTTGTTTATCTCGCAGATGGTAATAGCGCAGCAGGAGCAATTATCCAATTATTAATAAGTTCTATAATCTTAGTACTGGTATGGTTTGCTTCTAAATGGGCAGTGCATGGCAATCTCCTATTGTTGGCATGGATTGCAACGGGAACTCCGGTTTTGGTATATGCCGTTGTTTCAGTATATACTTTCTTGGTAAAGTATCCTCATTTCCGTCCTTCAATTAAGTTAATAAAAATAAACGAAACCGGGAATTTGATAAGTTTAAGCCTTCAGGTGCTTGTCAGCTCCGTGACATTTATGATTTTATATGGCTCAATTCCAATTATAATCGCTCATTTATTCAGCCCGAATGAGGTTACTATATTCAATATTGCCTATAGTATATATAATGTGCCAATAATGGTTATCGGCTTAGTTTCTGCGCCGTTTTTACCGCTTGTCACACTTGCATATACAAAACAAGATTACATGTGGATCCGAGACATGCTTAAAAAATTGAATGTAGTATCACTAATAATAGCTGGAGGTACAATAATAATGATAATAATTAGCCCATGGATATTCCATATCTGGATTGGTGATAAAGTGGAAATACCCTTTATGTTATCTGTTTCGATTGGTATTTATGCAATTATAAGTACATTACAGACGCCGTTTTCAACTTTCACAAATGGAACAGGTAAAATTAAGATTTTAACAATCTTTTCGCCAATTACAATAGTTATGTTTATTTCTATTAGTCTGATCTTGTCAAGATTATTAAATAATGTTATCGGTGTGTC
>JAKPKF010000036.1 GCA_029553845.1 bacterium
CTGCATCGTGATTCCTATCACGATCTTCTTTGGGGCTGCCCCTGCCATTCCCAAGCACACGACTACCATTAACATTATAGTCGCTGTTGTCCTCATTTTACTTTTCATCTATCTGCCTCCTCATAAGTCTTAAGATCCATCAAAGATCTTAGTTATCAAGCCTCCATAATAATGCCTTTACTCACCTCCCTCTGTTTACTTTGGGTATATGGATTTTGCCAACTGCAGAACATGCTCATGTTGCAAGACCTCACTCAAGGCGAAGTAATCTACAAATAATTACCATATATGTAATTAAAACCGCTTAAGCAATTGCCCCTCTCTATCTTCAAGCTATATATTCGACTTATTGCGTATTATACAACATCATTTCGCATAGGTCAACAAAAACTATGCACAAAAAAATCGTCAGAATTCCCCATAATAATCGTAGGGGAGATTCTAAGAAAAAATACCTGTGGGATTAAGTCTACAGGGAGGAGGATATGCTCCCATATGAACCAGATTGATCAGATTAAGGAATAGCAAAGAGAAGCTATAGTCCCAGTGCGATTGGGAAGAGGATTGAGGTAGATAGAAATGCAGTAGCGCACTACATGAACCAAGAGGACTTCATAGGTAAAGAGTCTAGGTAGTTGGATTGGTTACCCAAGGTGCCAGCTCAGGATTAATACGTGCAGCAGAACCTGGTTGTAGGGTCTGTATGCTAACGGTACCATTACCCGTCCGATTTCTTGCTGAAGAATCTATCTAGCACATAAGTGTTTTATGTCAACTGGATTTCCCTAGATGTCATTTAAAAATCAAAAGTGCACTGTTTTTTGAAGGTTTAAAGTTTAAAAGTGCACTACTCTGAAGCTGTTTCTAGAAGAAAATCTAAACATTCGTAGGGGAGAAAATGCTATGAAGGAACAGCTTCACCATCGTTTTACAGATGAAGAGGTAAGAGAACTTTTTGTTCGCTATATCAACAAGGAAATACCTGCATGCTACATCCAGACTTTATTGGATATAAAACGAAG
>JAKPKF010000311.1 GCA_029553845.1 bacterium
GAATCACCAGAAGAGATGAAGAAAAGAATACTTAACATCTTTAATGAAATGTTTGCTAAAAGTGAAAAGAAAGCTAAAGAGAAGGTCAAGATGCCTAACAATGTATACTTAAAAGATGCAGAAGAGGATGATGAGTCTGTATTAGACAGGATAGTTGTTGAACATACTTTAGAAGAAGCTATCATGAACATATATTTCACTGGTGAATTCGATGCAACTATAGTTAAAAAGTATGATAATACGCCTCTTCAGAAGGGGTGGTATGGTTTTTATTACTAATACGAGTTCGTTTGATTTTGATATGGAATATGAAGAAATAGGTATGTATTTAGATGCTGATGATGTTATTATTACTATGATTGATAATAAAGTAGAATATATAACAGGTAGAGCATATATTAAGTACATAATGAATAAGATGCTAACGTATACTTTTGCTAAAACAGTGAATAGGGAGCTATCAATGCTCCCTGTTCCTACTATTAAAGGGATTCACTTAGGTAAAATGGTAGTTGAGTATGTTACAGAGGGACACATACTTTCAATAGATTTAATGAATGAAACAATTAACAAAGAGAAGGAGACATAATATGTTAATAATAAGAATATTTGCACAACATGACTATATGAACATAGTGTTTGAATCATATGATGAAGGCTCAAAAATAGCTTTTAAACCTACTAAAGCTGATCCAATAGGCTTGGGTATTCGTGAACATATATCACGCTTTAAAGGCTTTGTTTTAGAGTTCACAGACCCATCTTTAGATAAGATAGTTGAAAAAGTATATGAGAATTTAGAGAAGAAAGAATATTCTATCTCATTTAACGAATGGGTAGTGTATCATTTACTTACTTTTGCAGAGACGTATAGTCTTTTATTACAGTATGATAAGATGCACAAACTGCATAATAAAAAAAATACTTGACAAAATGATTAATATATGTTATATTGAATTTAGAAAGGAGGATATAAAATGAACGGAAAACAACAAGATCCTCGAACAGATGATAAAATACTTAAGGATATGAATCCTGTTGCGAAACAAGTATTACTTAATTCTGGATATACCCCCCAACAAATTGCTGAGCGTATACGTAATGCGGAAACACCTGGACATAAGGATTATGGCAATTACTTTGATATGACTGATAATAATATTCGTGGTGCACATAGAGCATTTACTCAAGCAGGAATAAAATATAAAGAAGGAAAGTCTGCCGGTGATGAATTTCTTAACCGAGCGGGTGCACTTGGAAAAAAAGGGGACTTAATAGATAATCAAATAATAGCATATTCAAACTGGTTCCCTGTTAATGTAAATAATAAAAATCCTTTTGCAAGTGAGAATGCTCATAAAGAGACGTTTAAATTAATGCAACAATCTTATTCAACGTCAGATCCTTCTAATCCTACTAAGGGTGGTCCTAATCGCTCCCCATATTGGATTAGAAAAAAGCCTATAGTTGTTGGTATAGTAGTACCTCGTAAAATGTGGAAACTAGGAATTGATAAAGCGAAGCTTAGACAACAGATTGATTTAGCAGGGGATTATTTAGAGTCAATTGGTATCGAAGCTGGACTGGACCATAAAATTGTTTATTCAGATGATCCAAGACTTGGTGGTAAGGTACATTTAATGCCTCTTAATAAGAAAAACCAACCTATGTTCTCTCATTGGGATAAAGGTGTGAATTGGAAATCAGGATTGTCTATTGCAGGTGGATCAGCTCTTGTTGGAGGTGGTGGAGCAGTAGGAAAGGTTCTCGCTCCATCCGTGACAACAGGGGTGCTTGCTAAAACTGTTCCAAAATCGTTGGCGGCACTCTTAATTGGAGCAGCTGCTTATGGTGGTGGAGCATTAGGAAATAAAATGATTAATCATGATGTCTTGGGTATGGCAAGAGATTTCCAGTTACCTCATGCACTTGATATAGGATATCAAGAATTATTAAAAGATAAGCCAAGCATAAATTTTCAGCCTAGACCTAGAGGGGATTCATATGACATGCTAAATGACCCTTTTAGAGTGATACAGAATAGAAAAGCTATTGGAGAATATTACTATGAGAAGGTTTTCCCTGGTCATAGTATAGGATTTGAAACTTCAGCATTGGGCTATGGATCTAAACCAAGATTATCAAAGGGAACATGGGACACTATATTTGATCTAATGGAACAGAGTAATGAACTGTATAGAAAGAGAGGAGGAACTGATCCTCTAATAATACAACAAAAAGTTGAAAAGGAAATAGAATTAGAGCAACAAAAAATTAAAGCAGAAACTATAAACAAAGAAACACAAAGACCAAATCAATCAAATCAACCAAAAACAAAGAAACAAGAGCCAGAAAGCGAACTAATACAGTGGGTTAATGAACAGCTTTCATATGGAGGCTATTAATGAAGATACTAATGAATACAATTAATGAGCACTTAATCCCTGTTAAACCCGTAGCATTTGTACCTGATACGCTACTTGTGTTACCGCATAATGATAACCCTAAGTATGGTATCGGTGAAGTGTTGTATGGTGAAACAAGAGGACAGTATGTACTGTATCCTAAACATAGTGGATACATGGTAGAAGATGTTAGAATCATTCCTAAAGGTGATATACTTGCTATGGTTGAACCTGATAAAGATGAGAAAGTTGAATCGTTAATCGAACAGAAACGTACCCATGATGCCAGTATGGAGTGGGTTAACACAGTTAATACAAGATAGGAATTAGAATGAATGAGAATGAAAACACTGAATATGTACCAACACTACAAGAAGTATATGCTAAAGGAATTGAACTTGTAGTATTATCTGTTTTTGAGTACTGTAGACACTCAAATGAGCCTGTATATAGAACGTTTAGGAATAAAGTAATGAAAGACCTTGTTCACGTATACGACAACAGTAAAAAAGCATTGAATGAGATGTATAATGCTAATGTAAATGTAGAGGATATAGATGATCAAACTGAATGTAACGTACAAGAATCAGACGAAGGAAGTGACTCTGTACAATGAGTGGGATATTAAACAAGATGAAGTTGTGGATAGAGACTTTATTACAATGGATGATCAGAAAGGGAAGTACCTTCTCTATGATGATGGATGGAATCTCTATACAAGAATTAACGGGAAGACTATTAAAGCATTCTCTGTTGGAACAGGACTCGTTAAACGATATGACTATACATCATTCTCACGTATACACCTACCTCACACAAACTATTCAGGTGCTCGATCATATGATGAACACCCTATATGTAGACCATATAGACGTGCTGAATATTTGGCAGCTGGAACATTCCTTAAAACTAATAGGCGAGTTAAACTCACCCCGAGAATTAGATTCTTGATTAAAGAAAAAATGGTTGAGGCTCTGAAGAAGAGAGGAATAACTGAAGAGTTTATCGTTGATAGACTCATCAGAGAGGTAGATAATATGAGAGGTAGAGGTGCTGATAGATTAGAAGCATTAGCTATGCTATCAAGAACTGCAGGCATTGAGCTTGAACGTTCTGCTATGCCTCAAACAACCATGAATCAACCTTTATTCCAACAGTTTAATATAAGTGGTGGTACAATACAGGATCAAAGAAGAAAGATTCCTACACGTAATGAACTAATAGAAGAGAAAAAGTTCCTTAATGTTGTTGATTTAACTGATTCAGAAGTGAATGACTTTTTAGATGCTCATCAAAAGGGAGACAGATTCACATTTAACGAAAAAACATTTAAGAATAGTACAAAGGTAACAGATGATAACGCTGACTGATCTTAAAAATATGCAAGAACATGAATTAAAAAGTTTGTTTCGTTCATTACAAACAAGCTATGAAGCATTTGCAAGAATATGTTTAGGACATATTGTAACAGAAGTGCCTAAGTTTCATAGTGAAATGTATAGTATATTAGATAAACGATATGAACATAATGCCTTTGTTATGTTTAGAGGTGGTGCTAAGAGTACCATCTCTAAAACTATTCAGACTACAGCTGATATTTGTTTTGGCAGAGAACCATTTACTCTGCTATTATCTGAATCAGCATATCAAGCAAGTAAAGATTTAATCAGTATTACTGATGAGTTAGAGAATAATGAGATTATTCATGCTCTATTCGGTAATCTCAAGGGAGAGACTAAATGGAATCAAGAAGAGATCGAAGCAGCTAATGGATGCTTTGTATCAGCGAGAGGGTATGGAAGCCGTATAAGAGGGCTTAAATGGAAGAATAACCGTATAACTAAGTTCATATTAGATGACTATGAGTCAGAACAGAATACAGGTACTCAGAAACAAAGAGATGCTGTAAAAGATTGGATAGATGCTCAAGTGTTACCTGCAGGTGTTCCTGGTGAGACTACCTATCAATTCTTTGGTACTATAGTGCATCCTGACGCTCATTTAGCTACTATTAAAGACCTACCATCGTTCAAGCCACCTCATGGATGCTACATGGAGGTTGCTGTTGAACATGATGGAGTACCTACATGGGCATCAAGATTCCCTATGGATTATATCAACATGAAGAGAGAAGAAGCTATCAGTAAGAATAAGCTTAATCTATTCCTTCAAGAGATGTATAATATACCTGCGATACAGGGTAGACCAGTGTTTAACATAGATATGATTAGGCAGACTAATGCTACATTCCATCTTGAAGAGAGTCATACATATATCGAGTATGATAATAGAAAGATACCTATTAATGTATTTATTGGTATTGATCCCGCTGTATCCTTAAAAGAAGATGCAGATTATTCAGTATTCTTTGTTGTTGGTCAATTACCAGATAAGTCATTCCTCATACTTGATATAATACAAGAGAGAATGAGTCCTACTGATCAAGCAAAGACTATATTCAACTTAGTAAAGAAGTATAATCCATACTCTGTTACTATAGAGACTCAAGGGTATCAACAAGCATTAGCTGATATATGTAAAGATATGATGCCTACAATGGGTAGATTCTTTACTATACGAGATTTTAAAAGCGGAAAGAGTAAGAGTAATAAGTGGTTGTTGTCTCTTGATCCGATTATAAACGAAGGTAGAATGAACTATATTAAAGACTGTAATAATATCAAAGCTTTCTTTCAAGAGTGTACATCATACAATCAAGAATACCGAGATCATGATGATACAGTCGATGGTGCATTCCTGGCAACATTGCATGCTTATCCACCATCTATGTATGATGTAGATGCTGCAATTGACAATTCAAAGAATAGACGTACACGCAAAAAGACCCCATTAAATTGGATGTTATTATAATGAAAGGAGAAATGTATGGCAGCAGATCAATATCAAAAAATTAATTCGATATATAGAATAGACTTGATTGACAAGAATAGAAAAACTGGTACAGACTATACGTTTGGTGGGACTAACAATGATAAGTTTACCATACAGGGTGCTAAGCTATTAACAACTATTCCTGATGCAGATCTTAGTACTATTGGTCCAGACCACACGGTAATTTTATCAAATTTAAATCTACAAACACCAACTAATGAAACAGAAGAAAACGTATACCTTAAAATTCGTCCTGTACTGAGATTTGGTTCTGCGTCAAATGAATATATGTATCAAGAATTAGAGCAAGAGCTTCGTCTTCATGTAAATAGCACAGCACAATTAAAATTGCCGTCAGATTCTATGATAATTAGAACAGGTAAGGTTGGTGCTATCAATCAAACACACTCTGTTGCTGTGCACCAAGTTTCACAACCTGGAAGTGAAACTATAGATTATCAATGTATTGTAGAGACTCATCCTATAAACAATACACACTTTAAAGTTGTATTTGAAATACAGCTCACAGACGGGGGAACAAATGGTGTGTCAAAAGAGACTTTCCCTGTATCCTCTACAAATATAAAAATTCAGTATGCAAAGTTTGAAACTGCTGAAGTAGGAGACTTAGGATTAGGTGGATCCCCTGAATCATTACGCTGGCAAACTGTTACAGGAACACCAGTGTCTGCAGGAATTGGAATAAATAACCAAACAAAATTTACTGTTACCATTCCTGATCTTAAATTTGATGAAAACGATTATGATACAGAGTATGCGTTTAGATGGAAAAATGAGAGTGATCCTTCTAACAATTTTTCTAAAATTACTACTATTAGAATCCTTCATGTTGATGTTGTTGAAAAATATGTTACATTTGTATCCCCTATTTCCGGTACAGCATTTGTTGGCACTCCAAGTGTTGAAGTTAAACTTGGCAACATTGGGAAAGACAATACAGTGATAGATCCATGAGTTACGCAACTACTTATC
>JAKPKF010000074.1 GCA_029553845.1 bacterium
GTCACAGGCATATATGAAACAGGTAAACCAAATTTGGTATCAGATTTATTCAATCATTCAAGACAACGGATCAGCTGAAATTGACGAACTTGATCCACAGGATTTAATGATGGAAAAATTACTGAAAGCAAGAAAATAATGAGAGGAGGAAAATAAATGTATGAAAAAGTAAATCCATGCCATCCAGATAAAATTGCGGATCGAATTGCAGGTGCGATTGTTGACCTTGCATACCAGTATGATAGCAATCCTAAAATTGCAGTTGAAGTATTGATTGGTCATGGGAAATGTCACGTTATTGCTGAAACATCTACGCAACTTGACGTGAATGAAGTTAATGCAATCATTGAGAGAATTGCAGGAAATGTTGAAATTGACTATCTAGAGGTTCCGCAAGATATACACCTAGCTGAAAACCAGAAAGGCACAATTAGATGCGGGGATAATGGTATCTTCAAAGGAGTGCCACTAACAATTGAACAAAAGAAGTTATCAAGCATTGCCAGAGAGTTGTTTGATAAGTATGGCAGTGATGGCAAATATATCCTTGATGGAACAAGACTTATTATTTGTCAAAGTAATGCAAATTCTGAAGAGTTGCGAAGAATCTATCCTGATGCAGATATCAATCCTATTGGGGATTGGACTGGTGGAACTGATGTTGACTCAGGTGCTACCAATAGAAAACTAGGTTCTGATATGGCAGATTCTGTTACTGGTGGTGGGCTTCATGGTAAAGACTTATCTAAAGCAGACGTTAGTTTGAATGTGTATTGTTTCTTAAAAGCACAAGAAACAGGATCATCGATTGAGCTCTCATGTGCAATAGGCGATGAGGTTATTGATGGGAGACCTTATTCAGAGATAGTTGAGATCGCACGTGAGTTTATAAGTGATCTAGGTGGTTTTGAGAAGTTTGCAGAGTGGGGGTTAGTGTAATGGCAAAGACAACAGTTAAAGAATTCAAAGTTGTAAATATTGAGTTACTAGTTCCTTATGCAAATAAC
>JAKPKF010000089.1 GCA_029553845.1 bacterium
TCATTGAGATTTTGAAAATCAGTCCTCAAATTAATAATACCGTTTTATATAAAAGGATTAAGGATGACTTTTCTGAATTTGATGTCCAAAGTTCATCGTTCTTCAAGTATGTAAAAGAAGTAAGAGAACAAACAGGTTTACTTAAACCAAAACGTAAATTTCAAATTAGAGAAGTAACTGAACCAGGCTATGAAGCTCAAGTTGATTTTGGTCAGTATGTGATGAGAACTGAATATAAGAAGAATGTTAGAATTTATTTCTTTTGTATGACGTTATCATTTTCAAGGATGAAGTTTGCTTATTTTTCAGTTGATCCATTTGATATCAAGAAAACGATTGATGCTCATATTGCTGCGTTTAAGTATTTTGGTGGAAGACCTCAAATGATTGTCTATGACCAAGATAAAACAATGGTGGTATCTGAAAACTTAGGTGAAGTGATATTCGTCAAAGAGTTTGAAGATTTTATTAAAGAAACAGGATTTACGATTTACTTATGTAAAGGTTATGATCCATCAACCAAAGGTAAGATTGAAAAGACAGTAGACTACATCAAACATCAATTCTTAGATGGCAGAATCTATTATGGGATTGATAGACTTACTCAAGAATTTATTGGATGGTTAGATAGAGATGGTAATGGTATGATACATGAAATCACTAAAAAACCACCACGAGAACTATTTAAGAAAGAATATCCAAAACTACAAAAGTATGTGGAAAAGAAAAACGATGAGATTGTCATTCATACCGTATATCACGATACAGTTGAATATAGAGATAACCTTTATAAATTACCAAGTGAGAGTGTGAATGAAGGTGATAGGATTAGAATCGAACGATACGATGATCAACTTATTTTCTATCATGCAGGAACGAATGAATTACTTTGTAAACATAGACTATTACTAGGTAAAGGAAATGTTGTTACATTAAATGTTGAAGTTCATGATGAACCAACCATTGAAGAAGTCTTACTTGATGAGTATAAAGATTATGAAATCTCAAGTATCTTCTTTAAAAGACTTAGAGAACAAAAACCAAGATATGTTTATCCACAGTGCAGGAAGATTGGAAGTTTAAAGAAGCATTATGCAAAAGAGATTATTGCTGAAGGTATGCGTTATTGTGTGGAAGTGGATATTTGTAGTGCGTTTGAACTGTGTTCGTGGTTAGTTTATAAAATGGGTGAGATACTTGCTAAAAAGGTGTTACCACCACATACGATTAAACATTATAAAATTAGAGCTGAAGAAATTAGAAAGGAGTTATATGATGGCAGATATTAAAGTAATCCAAGATCTAGCTAGAACCTTAAACTTACAAAATATTGCAAGTGGCATCATTGATTTAAATGATGAAACCATTTCTAATAAAGAGTATTTGTATAAGGTATTACTAGAAGAAGTTAATATTAGAAAAAAGAATAAACTTAAAGACTTAAAGCACATGTCAAGATTAAAACCTTTGGTCTTTGATGAATTAAGAATATCAGATGGTCTCAAGTGGCAGTTATCTAGAATCAAAGAAATGGATTTTAATGAAACAAGAGAAAACATCATTATTGTTGGAGACTGTTCAACAGGTAAAACATCACTTGCGACTACTATTGGTAACCATGCCATAGAAAAAGGTTCGAAAGTGGTTTATGTTACACAAGAAGAATTATTAGTCGAATCCAAGATAAAGAAAAAAATTTGGAATAATATCTTAATCGCTGATATGGTGATTGTTGATGATATGTTTTACTTAACACCATCAGAAGAAGAATTGATCCAAGTTTACAAGTTACTCATGTTCTTACAAGAAACAAGAAGTATAATATTAGTTACGAATAGACCACTCTCAAGTTGGAAGAACATGAAGGCGGATACGCATATTGTTGAGACGCTTGCTAAAAGGCTCATGCAAGATGCACAAATCATATCGCTTTAAAATAGATAGTAGTTTCATCTGTTGGCTCAAAAACTATCTATTGATTTGAACCAAGCGATGAGGTTATTATCCCCTTTGGATGATACGAGTTCCTACGAACGAATCTAGGTAAAATGCTTAGAATCTAGCAAAACAGTCTAATAAAACTAATATTTTGGGGTAGGGGGGTCTAAATCTCTACAGGTAAAGACCTACCACCGAGCCTGGGGTTTCGTGCGAATTTTTTTCATTTCAAAGGGTCTGTTACTTCGGATATATACCAAGGATTATTCAAACCGACAATGGTCAGGAATTCGCATATTTCCAGGAAACCACTTGCCTGTGAAAAACTAGGAATCATTCATAAAACCATTAAACCGCGGACACCAAGGCATAACGGTAAAGTCGAACGAAGCCATCGGTCTGATAACGAACGATTCTATAAGCATTTAAGATTCTACGATTATGAAGATCTTCAGGAACAAATGAAAAGATACCTGTGCCGGTCTAACAACATTGGAATGACACCGCTTAATTACCGGACTCCGGTTGAAATGAGGGAATACCTGATCTCCCGGGGCATGACTGATTATCTGGAGCCGTTTGATAAGAAAACCGGACTGATACTATAAGAGGGACTCATTCCCCCTTAGACCCCTTTGTTTTTTTCTTCTTTTTTTATTCTTTAAGTCTCATATCATTTACAATCATACACTGTTATGTTACAAATAATATTTCTATCTGTAGTCGTAACAACTCATCCAATGGTAAAATAATCTATAAAAACATAGAAAATTCTTGAAATTATAAAAAATTTATGTTAATATAAGAAAAAAATCTAAAAAGGGGGTTTTTTATATGAAAGGTTGGCAGTTTACAGACACTCACATTCCACTCAAGTTGGTTGAAAAACCTGATCCGGTAGTTCAACCAGGATTCGTTATTATTGAGGTTAAGGCTGCTGGATTATGTCATTCCGACGTCGCAGCTTTGGAAGATCCGGGTTGGATTGGTATCATTACAGCTCATCCGATGTACATGGGACACGAAAATGCCGGCATCATTATCGAAGTCGGCGAAGGTGTTGAAGGCTTTAAAATAGGAGACAGGGTCGGTGTTGCTCCCATCTCCGAAAAACTCAGCGCCGAAACCGGACGCTCCTGGGCTATCGGATATCAATGCGATGGCGGTTACGCTGACAAATGCATGGTTCCCGTTGACTGCTTGGTCCCGCTGCCCGATAATGTCAGTTTCTTAGAGGGAGCAGCTGCTACTGATGCCGGCATGACCTCCTATCATGCCTTGTATAAAGCCGGCGGTGCCAAGCCAGGTATGAAAGTAGGTATCATTGGAGTAGGCGGATTAGGACAGTTTGCTGCTGGGATGGCGCTGATCGATAATTGTGATGTATATGCATGCGATATCAGTCCTGAAGCCCGGCAACTCGCCGAAGAAATGGGTATCAAACACGTCTATAGTAGCGCCCTCGAGTTAGCGCCTGCACAGTGCGACGTGATAGTTGATTTTGCCGGATTTGGTCAAACCACGGCCGATGCCATCGAGGCGGTAGCGCCCGGCGGTAAAGTCGTAGTCGTCGGCATGGGCAAATTAGAGTCCACGATCAATACAAGGTCATTAATCCTTAAACAAGTCCAGGTTGTCGGCAGTTGCGGCGGAACCTCCCAAGATATTAAGGATGTATATGGCTACTTTGCAACCGGTAAACTGAAACCGAAACTACACGCGATTTCCTTTGATGAAATCCCTGAAGGCTTGGAAAGACTGCACCGCGGGGAAGTTAAGGGACGTTTAGTAGCGGTAAGATAGTTCAGACTATAATTGAAGTTGTAAATAATAATTAATGCTTGCTTGATATTCTATTGAGCAAGCTTTTTTATTTATTTAATTCCTTTGCCTATATAAAAAAAGCTTTGATTCTTGCATCAAAGCTTTAGTTTTCATATGGATTATACATTCATAACCATTCCAGTAATTACATCAGTAGTCTATGCAATCATTGATATTATCAAGAAGGCAACAAATAATAGTGAGAAGTTTCTTAGATTCATACCACTTGTTGCAGCAGTACTTGGAATCATCTGTGGCATAGTAAGTTTTTATTTTATTCCTGGTGTATTAAATACTGAGAATGTGTTTGTGGCTCTTGTTGTTGGTGCTGCTTCAGGACTAGCGGCAACAGGGACTAACCAGGTTATTAAGCA